>JANNAJ010000692.1:0-19999 GCA_031384285.1 Verrucomicrobiota bacterium | reverse complement strand
GAGGGCCTTGGCCAGGTCCGCGGCCGGCGTCACGACGCGGGCCGCCGAATCCGCCGGGACGAGGACCACCGGGGCCTCCAGGTCCGCCCGGACGAGGGCCGCCGAAGCCACCGGGGCGCGGGCCACCGAAGCCGCCGGGGCCACCGGGACGTCCGCCGCCAGGGCGAGATCCGCGGCGATCGCCACGGTCGCCGCGTTCGGCGCCTTCCGATCCGCTATATTTGGCATAGCGGTTCGGGTCGGTCGGCTGCTGTGCCCAGGCGGGCAAGAAGGCCTTCTCCAGGTCGAGACTCAGTTCCAAGGGTTCGCTCATAGATAAAAAGGCCCCGCGGATAACGCGAGGTTCGTTCGGCAAAAGCGGGCGGACCATGGGGAGGGCACAATCGGATTGCAAGCGCCGCGATTTCGCGTCTTTCAGGCCGGCCCTCGGGGATGGAAGTTCCCGCTTGCGATGCCCGTGGGCGGCTCCCGAAGCTTGCGCCCATGGAATCCGGTCCCCAGGGCGGCGCAACGCAAGGATGGCGGCGATGGCTCGACCATCCGGAGATCCCGCGCGCGCTCCCCTTCGTCCTCTTCCTCGTCCTGACCTCTCTCCAAGGGAAGTTCTTCTCCGGCTCGGAATATTGGCTCTACGCGGTGAAGACACTGCTCGCGGGCGGGATGCTATGGGCCTTGCGCGGCTGGCTGCCGGAGATGAAGTGGGCCTTCAGCGCGGAGGCCGTGATCGTCGGCGTCGGCGTCGCGGTCCTGTGGATCGGGCTCGACGGGCGCATCCCGTCGCTCGACCAGCTCTGGGGCGCAGCCGAGAAGCTCGTCACCGGCAAGGACCCGGTGCCGGCCAAACCGGAGGAACCATGGAACCCGCTGGCCTACTTCGCTGGCAACCCAGCGCTGGCATGGACTTTCGTAGTGGTGCGCGTGCTCGGCCGCTCGCTGGTCGTGCCGCCGCTGGAAGAGGTCTTCTACCGCTCGTTCTTCTACCGCTACATCGCCAACCCGAAGTTCCAGGAACTTCCGCTGGGCATCTGGCATCCCGTCGCGTTCGTGGCGACCAGCGCGATGTTCGGCCTCGCGCATCCGGGCCAATGGGCGCAGGGGATCGTCTGCGGCGCGGCGTTCCAGTGGCTCGTGCTGCGGAAGAGACGTCTCGGCGACGCGATGCTGGCCCACGCGACGACGAACCTGCTCATCAGCGGCTACGCCATCGCGACCAACCAGTGGCGCTTCACTTGAGCGCCGGACCCGCGAGCTCGCCGCCTCCGTGCGTGGTCTTCGAGGACGCCCATCTGCTGGTCGTCCGCAAGCCGGCGGGATGGAACACCCACGCGCCGTCGCCCCATGCCGGCGAAGGCATCCACGAATGGCTGAGGCACCGCGAGCCGCGCTGGGCCACGCTCGCGATCATCCACCGGCTCGACAAGGAGACCAGCGGTCTCCTCGTGTTCGGCAAGACGCCGGAAGCGAACCGGTCCCTCACCGGGCAGTTCGCCGGACGCGAGGTCTCGAAGCGCTACCGCTTGGTCACGGACCGGACCGTGCCGCGCGACGCCATCGTGACCACCGCGGCGATCGCGCGGGCCGGCGACCACTACGTCGCGCGCCCGGCCGGCCTCGGCGGCGAACCGGCGGAGACGCGGTTCCGGGTGCTGGAACGTGCGCCCGGCCGCATCGTGGTCGAGGCGGAACCGGTCACCGGCCGCACGCACCAGATCCGCGTCCACGCCGCGGCGGAAGGCTTCCCCATCCTCGGCGACGTGCTCTACGGAGGCACGCGTTCGGCGCGCCTCTGCCTGCATGCGGCACGGCTGGAGCTGCGGCATCCCGTCACCGGCGAGGCGCTGGCCTTCTCCGACGAACCCGATCTCGCCGCGAGCGCCGCGGACGCTTTGCGCGCCGCCTGCGTGGCGACGGACGAGACCGATGCCTTCCGCCTGCGGCACGGCGGGTCGGACGGATGGCATGGTCTCCACGCCGACCGCCTCGGCGGGCACGTGCTCACGCAAGGGGAACGACCTCCGACCGCCGCCGAGACCACGGAGCTGATGGCGGCACGAGGCCCGGGACTTCCAGAGGCCCGCGGCGTCTACCACAAGACACTCACGCGGCATGTGCGGCAGACGACCACCGCGGAGACCTGTCCGCAGCTCGTCTCCGGCACCGCCGCGCCGGAGCGGTTCACGGTCCGCGAGAACGGGGCGCGGTATGAGCTGAGCTTCGCGGAAGGCTATTCGGTCGGGATCTTCCTCGACCAGCGCGACAACCGCCGTCGGCTCCTCACGGGCAATGTGGCCGCGGGATTCCCGCTCTTCCCCGGCGGCGCGGCCGGCAAGGAGGTGCTCAACTGCTTCGCCTACACCTGTGCCTTCAGCGTCGCCGCGGCGATCGGCGGCGCCAGGACGACGAGCCTCGATCTCTCGCGCAAATACCTGGACTGGGGCCGGCGGAACTTCACGGCGAACGGCCTCGATCCGGCGGCGCACGACTTCATCTTCGGCGACGTGTTCGACTGGCTGCGGCGGCTCGGGAAGAAAGGGCGGCAGTTCGATGCCGTCCTGCTCGATCCGCCCACCTTCTCGCGCTCGAAGGAGCACGGTGATTTCCGTGCGGAGGACGACTACGGCGAGCTGGTCGGCCACGCGCTGCGCGTGCTCAGGCCCGGTGGAGTGCTCCTCGCGTCCACCAACGCGGCGCGGCTGCTGCCCGAGACGTTCCTCGCGCAGGTCCGCGGTGCCGTCCTCGCCGCCGGAAGGAGCCCGGTGCAGGAACACTACGTGCCGCAACCGCCGGATTTCCCGGTGAGCCGCGAAGAGCCCGCGTACCTGAAGACCGTCTGGCTGCGGGTCTCGTGAGCCGTGGCGGAGCGGTGCCCTTCGGCCGCTCTCGGGACGCGTGACGGAACCCTGCCGCCCCGGCATTGAACACCGGCTCGAACGCGTCCATCGTCGCCGGGTGGATCTGCCACTGGCCGTGATCATCCCGCTGCTGCTGTCCCTGGCAGCGGCGAGCTTCTTCTTTGCGGCGGCGGAATCGGCCTTCTTCTCGCTCGGACTCTGGCGCGCGAAACGCCTCGTCGAGACGCGGCCGGCCCGCGCCGCGGTGGTCGTCCGCCTGCTGTCCGAACCCGATGACCTGCTCGCCACGCTGGTGCTCGGCAACTCGCTCGCCAACGCGTTCTTCGTCGCGTTCGCGTTGTTGGCCTCGATCCATGGCGGATGGCCGCTCTCCCTGGCCGCGCTCGGGTTGTTCGCGGCGTTGCTGCTCTTCTGCGAGGTCACGCCCAAGGCCCTGGCCGTGCGCCGTCCCGATGCCTGGGCGCTCCTGGTCGCCGTGCCGCTGGAATGGCTCGTGCGCCTCAGCCGGCCGGTCCGGCGCCTGGCCCAAGGCCTGATGGACACGGTGCTCCGCGTGCTCACGCCCCGCTCGATCAAGCCCCAGAGCGCCGTCTCCGACGAGGAATACGCCGACCTCGTCGAGCTGGCCCACCAGCAGGGCGCGCTCGGCCGGGCCGAGAAGGAGCTGATCCTCCAGATCCTCTCGCTCGACCAGCGCACGGCCCGGGACATAATGCGTCCCCGGGCGCAGATGGTGATGCTGCCCGACGACCTGCCGCCCGAGCAGCTCATCGCCGCGGCGCGCAAAGCGGGGCACCACCGCATCCCGTTGTACGACGAGACGCCCGACACCATCGTCGCGCTGCTCAACACGCGGACGCTCCTGCTCGACCCCGGGACCGGGCTCGACGAGGCGCTGGAGTTCCCGTCCTTCGTCCCGGAGAGCATGAACCTGCTGCTGTTGCTCCAGGCGTTGCAGCGCCAGCAACGCGGCCTGGCCATCGTGCTCGACGAGTTCGGCGGCACGGCCGGGCTGGTGACGCTGGAGGACATGCTGGAAGCCGTCGTCGGCCCGATCCGAGGCGAGGGCGAGGCGGCCGGTTTCGTGATGGAGAAGCTCGGCGCGGGGCGGTGGCGCGTGAACGGCCTGATGCGCTTGGACGACTTCCGCCGGGAACATCCGGCGCTCGGCGAGGTCTCCGGCGTCGACACCTTGGGCGGCCTCGCGGTGAAGCTCGCCGAAGTGGTGCCGAGCGTCGGCGAGACGTTCTCGTTCCGAGGCCTCACGCTCACCGTGAAGGCGGCCGACGACCGCCGCGTGCGCGAGCTGCTGGTGGAGACGGGAGGGCCGGCGTGATCGCGACCTGGCTCCATTGGCTCGGGATCGGGGGCTGGCTCGTGCTGTCGTTCTTCATGTCCGGCATGGAGACGGGCGTGATGGCGCTGAGCCGCCTGCGCATCCGGCAATGGCTGCGCGAGGGGAAGTCCGGCGCGCGCACGTTGCTCGGCTACCTCGACCGCCCGGAGAACTTCCTGTGGACCATCCTGGTCGGGAACACGCTCGCCAATTTCGCGGCCGTGGCGCTGATCACCATGGACCTGCACGAGGCGCTGGGCGATCGGCCGGTGCTGTTCTGGTGCGCGTTCATCGGGGTCGGAGCGGTCGTGTACCTCTTCAGCGAGCTGCTGCCGAAGACGCTGTTCCGGCTCTTCCCCAACCGTCTCTGCCTCCGGCTCGTGTGGCTCTTCCGCATCCTGCATTTCGCGCTCTCGCCGCT
Organism: Verrucomicrobiota bacterium; assembly: GCA_031384285.1. Classification (GTDB taxonomy): domain Bacteria; phylum Verrucomicrobiota; class Verrucomicrobiia; order Limisphaerales; family UBA9464; genus CAIVQB01. The sequence goes on along the minus strand of JANNAJ010000692.1, from coordinate 15,390 downwards.
GGTCGCCTTCGTCGGGCGCTTCACGGCGCTGCTGCTGCTGCTCACCGGCGGGCGCGCGCTCACCGGACGCCTCTTCGGCAACCGCGACGAGTTCCGCGCGCTGATGCAGGAGAGCGGCGCCGCGCTGAAGCCGGCGGAGCGCACGCTCATCGACCGCGTGCTCGACCTGCAGACGCGCACCGTCGGACAGATCGCGACGCCGCTGGAGAAGGCCGACACCGTCGCCGCGGCCGCACCGGTCGCCCAGGTGCTCGCGCTCTGCCGCGACCGGCACCACACGCGGCTGCCGGTGTGGGACCGCGCGACGGGTCCGCGGCGGATCGTCGGCGTGGTGAGCCTTCGCAACCTGCTCCATGGCGAGGCCGCACCCGCGCGCTCGACGGCCGGCGATTGGCTGCGTCCGGCGCTCTTCCTCGACGAATCGACGCGGCTGGAGGACGCGCTCCAACGTCTCCAGCGCGGCGGCGAACACCTGGCGATCGTCGTGGATGCCACCGGCAAGGAGCGCGGGATCGTCTCCATCGGCGACATCCTGCGCGTGCTCTTCGGGGAGGTGGCGTTGTGAGACACGGTCCGTTGCGGGCGACGGAGGGCGGGAGAGCCGCCGACGGGTGCCGCCCGGCCCCCGCATCCCGCGCCCTGCGCACCGCGTCCCCCGCCCCGCGTCCTCGCGCATGAACCCCGACCTGCTGCTCACCATCGCGCTGAAGCTCGGGCTCGCGCTCCTGCTGATCGTCTTCAACGGCTTCTTCGTCGCGGCCGAGCTGGCCCTGGTGAAGATCCGCGACGGCCAGCTCGACGCCCTCATCGCGCGGGGCAAAGGGGCGGCGCGGATCGCGCGGGGCCTCAAGCAGAACATCAACGCCTGCATCAGCGCCACGCAGCTCGGCATCACGCTCGCCAGCCTCGCGCTCGGGCGCTTCGTGGAGCCGCTCGTCGAGGTCGCGGCGATGCCGGTCCTCACGCGGCTCGGGCTCGCGCACCACCACTGGCTGGTCGAGACGATGTCCTGGGGCGGGTTCCTGGCGGTGACCTTCGTGCTCATCATCGCCGGCGAGATGGTCCCGAAGGCGCTGGCCATCCAGAAGACCGAGGCGGTCGCGCTCGGCGTGGCCCGGCCGTTGTCATGGTTCCTGAGGTTCGCCCATCCGCTCATCTGGCTGATCGACACCAGCGCTCGCTGGCTGCTGGCGCGGTTCGGCATCGATTCGCTCGAGGAGGAGGGCGCCCACTCGGAGGAGGAGCTGCGCCTGATGTTCATGGCGACCAGCCGCGAGAACCTCGCGTCCGATCTCAGCCGCGAGCTGGTGCTCAACGCTCTCGACCTCCGGCGCCGCGTGGTCGCGGACGTCATGCGCCCGCGCCGCGAGATCACCGCGCTCGGCACCGCGATGCCCTTCGCCGAATGCCTGGAGGTGGCGGAGAGGTCCCGCTATTCGCGCTTCCCGCTCTGCGAGGCCGGCGACCTCGACCGCTCGATCGGCGTGGTGCATTGCAAGGACCTCTTCGCCCACCGCGGCACGGCCGGCACCGGCGCGGACCTCGCCGCCCACGCGCGCAAGCTGATCTACGTGCCCGAGACCGCGCGGCTGGAGAAGCTCCTCCAGCTCTTCCTCGACCGGAAGCTGCACTTCGCGCTCGTGGTCGACGAATACGGCGGCACCACCGGCATGATCACCTTGGAGAACGTGCTCGAGGAGCTCGTCGGCCAGATCCAGGACGAGTTCGACCACGAGAAGCCCCGCCTCCTCCGGCGCGGCGACGACGCCTGGGAACTCGACGGCGCGCTACCGCTCTTCGAGCTGGCGGAGCTCACCGGCGAGACCTTGGACGTGCCGGACGTCGCGACCGTGAGCGGATGGGTCACGCAGCAGCTCGGCGGCTTCCCCAAGCGCAACGACCGCGTCCACCTCGGGCTTTTCGAGCTCACGGTCGAGGAGCTCGCCGGCCTGCGCGTCTCCAGGTTGGGACTGCGGAAGAAGCCCGCGCCGATGGAGGGTCCCGCGGAACCGCGCTAGCCCTTGGCGCCGTCACCAGCGTCCACCCTGCACCGCGCGGTGGACCGCGTACCCCGCGCCGACCGAGACGAGCACCACGGCATCCCATGCACCGGCGAGCGCGTTGCCCAAGGTCAGGAAGGCCGACAGCAGTCCCCACACGAGCAGCGGATGCCAGTCGGTCGGCTGCTTCACCGGCTGTTTGTTGAGCAACCAGGGCGTGGTGAACCCGTAGATCGCGAGGGTGGTGAGCAGCCATCCGAGGAAGTCCACCCACGGCGCGGTGTGCCATGCCCAGACACCGCGCGGCGTCTCCCACACCCACCAACCTCGCGCGTGGGCGAAGGGCTCCAGCGCCAGGGCGGTCAGCAGCGAGAGCAGCGCGGCGACGCCCATCACCCAGAAGCCGTAGTAGGTGAGCTTGCGCCAAGGGCGCACGATGAGCCGCGCCACGCCGCGGCAGGCGATGGCGAGCGTGATCCAGACGAAGGGCAATCCCCACGGCACGTGCCGCAGCAGCCGGTCGCCCATCAGCCCGCTGGGCTCGCGCCGACCGAACGGCACGTCGGTGACGCCGCCGACCCAGTGCACCGCCAGGCCGATGCCGCCGGCGAGCAACGCGGTGGCGATGACGTTCTGCAGCGGCAACCGGCGGGCGAGGCCGACGAGCAACGTCGCCGCGGCAAGCGGCCAGAGCAGCGCGTCGAGCCATGGCAGGTCCACCGGCCACGGCAACCGCAGCGCGAGCACGACCGAAGCGACGGCGAGCCAGGCGACGAAGAGGCCGAGCACCGGCTTGTGCAGACGCCCGGGCAGAGGGTTCTGCCAACCGGGCGTGGTTGCGACGGAAGGATCGGCGGACACGGCGGCGGATTGGACCACAGGCGTCGGTCCCTGGACAGCGCGACGAACGGCAGGGCGACGGCGCATCGGTCCTGGCCGTCGGCAGGAACCCCGCTCGACACGCCGGCCGTGGCGCGCAGATAGCCGCGGCCTTGCACCGGGCCTCCAGGTCCGATCAGTGCCCGCGGCCTCCGGTCTTTCTGCTGTGACGACCGGCATCCATGGGGCACGGTCCGGCCGCCCCGATGAACCGGCCCACCGACCCGCAAGCCCTGCGCGACGAGATCAAAGCGATGCTCGTCGAGACGCTCATGCTCCAAAGAACCGTCGCCGAGATCGCGGACGCGCAGCCGCTGTTCGGTCCCGAAGGACTCGGGCTCGATTCAGTGGACGCCCTCCAGCTGGTCGTGGCGCTGGACAAGGGCTACGGCCTGAAGATCTCCGATGCCGAGGTCGCGAAGCAGGCGCTGCAGAGCGTGACCGCGATGGCGGATGCCGTGCTGGCCCACCAGGCAAAGCGGTGACGAAAGCGGGCGTGTAGGTCTCGGGTCTCGGGTCTCGGGTCTCGGGTTTCAGGTTTCGGGAACCTGGGGCGCGGAGCGATTTCTCCACGCTTCCCTTCGCCGCGAGGGCGTGGCCTACTCGGAACGTTCCCATGAAACCTGCCCGCCAACGGCATGGTGTCTTCTCGCCCGAGAAGTCCCACCTCTCCTCCGTTGTGCCCTAGCCGGACATCACCCGCCCCATCCATGCCCGCCATCCTGAAGACCACCCCCGAGACCGCCCAAGTCGATGGCCACCAGTTGAAGTGCCTGATGTGCCACAACGAGTCGTTCCACAAGCGTCGCTCCCACATCGACGTCGCGCTCAGCACCGCGATGAACCCGGATTGGGCGGACCGGCAGGCCTACTGCCTCGTCTGCGACCACTGCGGCTTCATCCACTGGTTCATGGCGAAGTGAGGCCGCAGGACGCGCGCCTCCCGGCTTCGGCGGCCACCCCGCCGATCACTCCGCATCCCAGCGGAACCGCAGCCACGTGACCAAGGCTGCCAGCACGGTGAAGCCGAGCAGGAACCCGATCGACCCATGGGCCGCGTCGAGCCCGAGGCCGCGCCACGTCATCGAATCGAAGCAATCCAGTGCCCAACGCGTCGGCGTCGCCAACGCGGCCTGCTGGATCCACCGCGGCAGGATGAACGTCGGCACCCAGGCACCGCCCACCATCAGGAGCAGCAGCAGCACCGCGATGCCGATGCCGCGGGTGCCCGCCGGCGTCCGCCCGAGCGCCGCCATCGCCAGCGCCAGCGACGACGCCATCGTCGACGTCAGCGCAAGGCACGCGATGAAACCCGTCCAGCTCCCTTCGATCCGCACGCCGAACACCACCATCGCGAAGGCGAAGCAACCGGCCAGCGAGACAAAGCCGACCAACGCGTAGCTGAGCCCCTTCCCGATCAGCAGCGTGGCGCGCGACAACGGCGTCGAACGCAAGCGCCGGAACATACCGGATTCCCGCTCCCGCAGGAGCCCCACCGACATGTCGAGCATCGACATCATCACGAACTGCAGGCTCATGCCCGCGAAAGAATGCGCATAGCCGTTGTACCGGCCGTTCGTGCTCCGGACGAGCGGGACGCTCTTCGCGACGAACGGCATCGGCAGGTCGGATCCACCTTTGCCTCCGCCGGTCGCGTCTTCTTTCCCTACTCCTGCCGAGCCGAAGAGCGAGCGGTTCGTCCGTGCGGCCAAGAACTCATCGGCCCGCTCCATCATCCCTCGATAGAGGTCCCGGTCGCGCGGGGCCATCCGGGCAGCGGTGTCCAGGTTCGTGAGGCCTCGGCGGATGTGGTCGCGACCCAGCTCGGCGTCCAGACCATTCTGCACGACGGACCGGATGACCTTCGGGACCAGCATGCCTTCGACCATCGATTTCTCCATCGGGTGCGACGGGTCGTGCAACACCGCGATGACCGGCCTGCGATCGGTGTCGAAGAGACCGTTAAGGATGTCGGAGCCGAGCCCCTTCGGCAGCACGAGGGCGACCGGCCGCTTGCCGTTCAGCACGAGCTCGCGCGCGGCGGCTTCGTTGGTGACGGCGACGCGGAAGGTCGGGTCGGTCGCGAACGCCTCCACCACGCCGCGGGAGACCGCCGAGCCGTCCTGGTCGACGATCAGGATGGCCATGCCTCCACCGCCCGACGAGCCGCCCGGGCCGTTGAACACCGAACCCATGAACGACGCGAGGCCGATGGGCACGACGAACAGCATGATGAACGCGCGACGGTCGCTGAAGTAGACCTTCAGGTCGTTGCGGATGATGGCGAGGATCTGCGTCATACGTCGCGGAGCGTCCGGCCGGTCAGGGCGAGGAAGATGTCCTCCAGGCTCGGCTGCCGCGAGCCGACCGAGGTCACGGCGACATCGATACGGCGCAGATGACCGAGCGCGGCACCCAGACCGTCGTGGAGGTCGGAGACGTGCAGCGTCAGACGCGTCCCGTCGAGCTCGGCGCGCAGGATGCCCGGGAGCCCGCCGATCACTCCGAGGCACGCCGCGTCGACGGACACCGACAACTCGCAACAGACCTGCGCCGCTCCGCGTTCCCGCCGCTTCAGCCCGGCCAAGGTGTCGTCCGCGATCACCTGTCCGTGGTCCATGATGATGACGCGGTCGCAAAGCCGCTCGACCTCCTCCATGTAGTGCGTGGTGTAGAGGATGGTCTTCCCGCGGCGCCGCAACGCCTCGATGTTGTCGAAAAGCGCGTTCCGGCTCTGCGGATCGACGCCGACCGTCGGTTCGTCGAGCAACAGCAGCTGCGGATCATGCAACAGCGCGACGGCGAGATTGAGGCGGCGCTTCATGCCGCCGGAGAACGTCTTCACCGTGTCCTTCGCCCGGTCGGCGAGGCCGACCAGCTCCAGCGCGGATCTGGAAGCATCGGCGAGGGCCGCGCCTCTGAGGCCTTGGAGCGCGCCGAAAAAGGCCAGGTTGTCCCACGCGGAGATCGGCTCGTAGAGGGCCAGTTCCTGCGGCACCAGTCCGAGCAGCCGTTTGCGCGGATCGGTGTCGCCCTCGATCGGACGACCGGCCAGAAGCACCTCGCCCGAATCCGCCGCCAACAAGCCCGACACCATCGACAACGTCGTGGTCTTCCCCGCGCCGTTGGGCCCGAGCAGACCGACCGCCTCGCCGGCCCGGACCTCGAAGGACACGCCGTCCACCGCCGTCCTCCCGCCGAAGCGTTTGACGAGTTGCCGGACGACTAGGATGGGTCCTTCCATCTTGGACGGAAGCTAACGTCGGCTGGCCGACCGTTGCGAGAGGAAGATCCGCCGCACCGGCGACCCGCGAAAACGAAAAAACCCGGCGGGTCGCGCCGGGGTCGTGGGAGGAGCCAACCGGATCAGCGGCGTTGCCGGCGCTTCACGTTGAGCTGGGTCAGCGAGTTGAGCAGCGCGGCCTGGACGGTCGCCGTCTCCTCTTCGCTGAGCTTCTCGTTGAGACGGGCTTCGGCGCGCTTGCGGGCTTCTTCCGCCTTGGCCTCGTCGATGTTCTCGGCGCGGATCGCCATGTCGGTGAGGATGGCGACGCGGTCGCCGGTGACCTCCACGAAGCCGTCGCCGACGGCGAGGAAGTAATCTTGTCCGCCCTTGCGCGCAGCGACCTCGCCCGCGGCCACCTGGGTCATGAGCGGGATGTGCATCGGGTAGATGCCCATCTCGCCCTCGATCCCGGGCAGGGTGACCATGTCCACATCCTCCGAGTAGATCTTGGCTTCGGGGGTGACGATTTCGAGCTTGATCGTGGCCATTGCGATGTTGGTTCGATGGATGCGCCGGACGGGCCGATCGCCCGTCCTTCGCCGTCCGTCACTCCTTGATCTCGTCGATGCCGCCCTTCATGTAGAAGTTCGCCTCGGGCACGTCGTCGTACTTGCCCTCGAGGATCTCCTTGAAGCTGCGGACGGTCTCGGCGACCGGGACCTGTTTGCCGGCACGGCCGGTGAACTGCTCGGCGACCGTGAACGGCTGGCTGAGAAACTTCTGGATCTTGCGGGCGCGGAACACGGCCGTCTTGTCCTCGGGCGAAAGCTCGTCCATGCCGAGGATCGCGATGATGTCCTGCAGATCTTTATAGCGTTGCAGCACCTTCTGGACGCCGCGGGCGACATCGTAATGCTCTTGGCCGACGAACTCGGGCGCCAAGGCGCGGGAGTTGGACGCCAAGGGATCGACGGCCGGGAAGATGCCGAGCTCGGCGATGGAACGCTCGAGCACGATGGTGGCGTCCAAGTGCGCGAACGTGGTCGCCGGCGCGGGATCGGTGAGGTCGTCCGCCGGCACGTACACGGCCTGGAACGAGGTGATCGAGCCCTTCTTGGTCGAGGTGATGCGTTCCTGGAGGTTGCCCATCTCCGCCGCGAGGGTCGGCTGGTAACCGACGGCGCTCGGCGTGCGGCCGAGGAGCGCGGAGACCTCGGAACCGGCCTGCGAGAAGCGGAAGATGTTGTCGACGAACAGGAGCACGTCCTGGTTCTTCTCGTCGCGGAAGTACTCGGTCATCGCCAGACCGGAGAGCGCGACGCGGAGACGGGCCCCGGGAGGCTCGCTCATCTGGCCGAAGACCAGCGCGATACGGGACTTGTCGAGCTCCTTCAGGTTGATGACGCCGGCCTCGGCCATCTCGTGGTAGAGATCGTTGCCTTCGCGCGTGCGCTCGCCGACGCCCGCGAACACCGAGACGCCGCCGTGCAGCTTCGCGATGTTGTTGATCAGCTCCATGATGACGACCGTTTTGCCGACGCCGGCGCCGCCGAACGCGCCGACCTTGCCGCCCTTGAGGAACGGGCAGATGAGGTCGATGACCTTGATGCCGGTGGTGAGCAGCTGCGGGCTGGTGGACTGGTCCACGAGCGCCGGGGCCTGGCGGTGGATCGGGTAATACTTGTCGGCCTTGACCGGTCCGCGCTCGTCGACCGGCTGGCCGGTGACGTCGAACACGCGGCCCATGACGCCTTCGCCGACGGGCATGGAGATCGGGGCGCCGAGGTCGAGGACCTCCTGCCCGCGTTTCAGGCCTTCCGTGGTGCTCATCGCGACGGCGCGCACCCAGTTGCCGCCGAGATGCTGCTGCACCTCGAGCGTCAGCTTGGTCGCCGCGCCGCCGGGCGGAGTGAAGTCGATGGTCAGCGCGTTGTAGATCGCCGGGAGTGAACCCGAGAATTCCACGTCCACGACGGGACCGATGATCTGGACGATTTTACCTTTGCTCATGGGCGTTGGATGAAAGTTCGGAGTGAAAGTGTTCGGCTCAGCCCATCGCCATCGCGGCGCTGGTGATCTCGAGGAGTTCCTTGGTGATGTTGGCCTGGCGCAGCTTGTTGTACTCGAGGGTGAGGTCCTTGATGAGCTGCTTGGCGTTGTCGGTCGCGTTCTTCATCGCGACCATGCGCGCGGACTGCTCGGACGCCTTGGCCTCCTGGAGGAACTGGAAGACCTGGTAGTTCAGGTAGTGCGGCAACAGGCTGCCGAGCACGTCGGCCGCGCGCGGCTCGAAGACGTACTCGCGCGACGCGGCGCCGAGGTCCTGCGCCTCGTTGTGGCCGCCGACGCCGGCCTCCAGCGCCTGGAGCTTTCCGATGGGCAGGAACTGCCGCTGCTCGGGCTTCTGCGCCAGCGTGGAGATGAAGTTGGTGAACAGCACGTCCACGCGGTCGACCTTGCCCTCGAGGAAGAGGTTCTGGGCGAACTTCGAGATCGCTCGAGCCTCGGCGAAGGCCGGGACGTCCTTGTAGGTGAACTCGGCGGCGAGCTCGCGCTTCAGCCGGGCGACGAACTGCGAGCCCTTGCGGCCGGCGCAGACGTACACGGTCGTGTTCTTGTCGAACTTGGCCGCCTCGCGCAGGAGATTCGTGTTCAGCGCGCCGCAGAGCCCCTTGTCGGAGCTGATCAGGATGACGGCGCGCTTCTTGACCTCGCGCTGCTCCATCAACGGATGGCTGAACTCGCCCGCTCCGGCGGTCGCCGCGGCCAGCACCTCGTTCATCAACAAGGCGTAGGGGCGTCCGGACAGCGCGGCCTGCTGCGCCTTGCGCATCTTGGCCGACGCCACCATCTGCATCGCCTTGGTGATCTGGGCGGTGTTCTTGACCGACTTGATCCGGCGGCGGATATCGCGCGTGCTGGGCATGGGCGGTTGAGGGACGGGTTTACGTGAGACCGGCGCGGACTCAGCGGTAGCTCGGCTTGAACTCGCCCAACGCGGCCTTCAGCTCGGTGGCCAAGGCGTCGCTGATGGCCTTCTCGGCCCGGATCTTCTCGACGAGCGGGGCCTTACGATCGGCCAAGAACTGGGTGAACTTGGTCTGGAAATCCTTGATCTTCTCGACCGCGACGTCGTCGAGGAAGTTGTTCTGCATCGCCCAGAGGATGGCGACCTGCGCCTCGACGGGCAGCGGGTTGTACTGGCCCTGCTTGAACAGCTCGACGATGCGCTTGCCGCGCTCGAGCGTCGCCTGCGTCTTCGCGTCGAGATCGGAACCGAACTGGGCGAACGCCGCGAGCTCGCGGTACTGGGCGAGATCGAGCTTGATGCGGCCGGCCACCTGCTTCATCGCCTTGATCTGCGCGGCGGAACCGACGCGCGAGACGGACAGACCGACGGAGATCGCGGGACGGACGCCTTGGTAGAACAGGTCGGTCTCGAGGTAGATCTGGCCGTCGGTGATCGAGATCACGTTGGTCGGGATGTACGCCGAGACGTCGCCGGCCTGGGTCTCGATGATCGGCAGGGCCGTCAACGAACCGTTGCCGTTGGCCTCGTTCACGCGACCGCTGCGCTCGAGCAGACGGCTGTGGAGATAGAACACGTCGCCCGGATACGCCTCGCGGCCCGACGGACGCTTCAGCACGAGCGAGACCTGGCGGTAGGCGACGGCCTGCTTGGAGAGGTCGTCGAAGATGATCAGGGCGTCCTGCCCGTTGTCCATGAACCACTCGCCCATCGCCGCGCCGGCGAACGGCGCGAGGTACTGGTTGGCGGCGGAATCGGAGGCCGCGGCGGCGACGACGATGGTGTCCTCCATCGCACCGGCCTTCTCGAGCTCGGCGATGACGCGGGCGATGTTCGACTGCTTCTGGCCGACCGCGACGTAGATGTTGTAGACCGGGCGGAAGCTCTTGTCGCCGGAGGCGCGGCCCTGCTTGTTGATGCGGGCCTGGTTGATCATCGTGTCCACGCCGATCGTGGTCTTGCCGGTGGAGCGGTCGCCGATGATCAGCTCGCGCTGGCCGCGGCCGACGGGGATCATCGCGTCGATCGCCATGATGCCGGTCTGGAGCGGCTGGCTGACCGACTTACGTTTCACGATGCCGGGTGCGATCTTCTCGACCGGGTAGGAGACGTCCGACTGGACCGGCCCCTTGCCGTCGATCGGCTGGCCGAGCGTGTTGACCACGCGGCCGAGCAGGCCTCTGCCGACGGGGACGGAGAGCAGCTTGCCGGTGGTCCGGACCTCGGTGCCCTCGCGGACCCCGAGATAGTCGCCCAAGATGATGGCGCCGACCTCGGTCTCCTCGAGGTTCAACGCGAGGCCGATGACGCCGTTGCCGAAGTCGAGCATCTCGTTGAGCATCGCGTCGGTCAGGCCTTCGATCTTGGCCACGCCGTCGGAGATCTCGCGGACGACGCCGACGTTCTGCTTGGAGACCGACGTCTTGACGCCGGCGATCTGTGCTTCGATTTCCTGGAGGATGCTGCTCATCGGATCAGTGGGAGTTGGGAGTAGAAGGGAGGGGCTGCGTCCAGCCGTTCAAAAAGTGGTTTCCAAAGCGGCCAACCGGGCGGCCACGCTACCGTCGAAGACATCGCTGCCGACCTTGATGCGGAGACCGCCGATCAACTCGGGCCGGACCCAGAAGGTGACATCCAGACCGGGGCCGTATCGCCGGGTCAGATTCGCCTTGATGGCCTCCATCAACACCGGGGAGGTCTCGACGGCGTTCTCGACGCGGGCGCTGCGGCGATCGACGTCGAGCTTCACCAACCGCTGGAAGTGGGCGAGCGTCGCGGCGAAACCGCGCGGACGGCGGGCGATGACGGCGGTGACGGTCTGGCGGACCTTGCCCTCGTCCAAGAGGCCGTCGACCCGGCAAGCACCGAACAACGTCTTGGCGTCACGACGGGATTGTTTGCTGATCTTCATCGAGGGCTAGGACGTGAGAGATCAGGCGGCGAGCTGTTTGTTCGTCTCATCGGCCAGACGCTGCTGGTCCTCGAAGCTCAGGATCTTGCCGGACACCCTGGCGCTCGCGGCGACCACCAGTTTGCCGAACTCCTTGCGGAGCTCGCCCTTGAGGCGGACCAGCTCGGCGTCGCCGGCCTGCCGGGCCTTGGCGAGGATGTCGGCGGCATCGGCCACGGCCTTCTGGCGCTCGACCTCGGAGATCTTGGCCGAAGCAGCGCGGGCTTCCTCGATGATCTTGTTGGCCTGGAGACCGGCCTGGTTCAGCAGCTCCTGCGACTTGGCCTGGGCGTTGGCCAGCTCGGCCTTCGTCTTGTCGGCATTGGCGAGGCCCTCTGCAATCAGCCGGCGACGCTCTTCGAGCATCGTCTGGATGGGCCCGACGGCCCACTTCTTCAGGATGAGGGCGACGAGGGTGAAGCTGATGGCGTTCGCGATGAGCGCCGGGACGTTCGCGCCGAACGTCTTCGCGATCTGCTCGACCGGGCCGCCCTCGGCCGCCGCCAGAAGAAGGAGTGGATTCATGTTGTCGCTGCTAGGAAAGGAGATGGCGCAGGGCCGGAGCCCCGCGCCGGATGGATCACTTGCCGTTCCAGAGGAACAGGGCGAAGAACACGATGCCTTCGGCGAAGGCGGTGCTCAGGATCGCTTGCACGAGGATCTTCGTGGCCGCGCCGGGATTCCGGCCGACGGCTTCGGAAGCGCTCTTGCCGATCATGCCGACGCCGATGGCCGCACCAAAGGCGGCGGCGGCGACGTGGATGTTACCGGAGATTTCTGCGAGCATCATAGCGTTGTCTTGTTTTGTGTTGCACGGACGTCCCGGCAGTCGTTGCCACCGTCTGACGGCCGAAATCTTCAGTGATGGGCCGCGCCCGGTTCGTGGGCGTGCTCTTCGTCGTGGGAGCAGATCAGCAGGGTGAACACCGCCGTCAGGAGCGTGAACACCAGCGCCTGAACGATGCCGACCATCAACTCCATGAAATAGAACGGCAGGGACGTCAACCAGCCGAAGACCGGCCCTCCGAGATGCGTCATCGCCTCGAGCATGTTCTCGCCGGCGAAGATGTTGCCGTAGAGACGGAAGCTGAGCGACACAGGACGGAACATGATGGAGACGACCTCCAGCAGACCGACCGCGAAGAAGACCACGACCATCAGCACGAACAGCGGGCCCTTTGTGTCGCCCTTGGGGGCGAATATATGCTTCAGGAAGCCGCCGATGCCGTTCGACTGGATGGCCCAGACCGTCCAGCACACGAAGAACACCATTGACATGGCGAACGTCATGTTGAAGTCGGCGTTCGCTCCGCGGAGCAACGGTTCGGTGACATGCGCCAGATTGTGCCCGCCGGGTTCCGTCGGGATGCCGTAACCAATCGTGCCGACACCGGGAAGCAGGCCGAACCAATTGGTGGTCACGATCAGCAAGAAGACGGTCGCGAAGAACCAGAACGTCTTCTTCACCAGCTCGGCCCCGATGATGCCCTCGATGAACTCGTAGAGCCCTTCGACCAGCCATTCCCAAAAATTCTGGGCACCGCGCGGGACCATCTGCATGTCTTTGGTGGCCACGCGCACCGCCAGGACGAGCAGCAGCGCCACCGCCCAAGTGACGACCATCGAGTTGGTCACCGGCAGCGGCCCGACATGGAATAGCACCGGCGCGGCCGTCGGAAGGCCTTCGGAAGCGTGCTCGGCGTGGGCCGCGGCCTCGGCGGCATGGGCCCCGTGTTCCGCTGCGAAACCCGCGAGCGAGAACCAAGCCCACGTCGTCAGAGCCAAAAATGTCCTGATCAAGCGCATGAGATCTCAGGCGGAAAACGGGCTACATAGGGACGCAAAGACCCCGCGTGAGCAGTCGTTCTCCGAAATGAGGCCGTGAGGTTGGCGATACGTGAAATTTTTCACAAGAGGTTTTTTAGAAGAAGTTAGGACCCTGGCCGACGCCTGTCGCGACCCGCGTTTTCGGGCCGATTCCGCTCGCCCGGTCCTCCGTCCGCGTGCGAAATCCCGTCGATGCCGGACGACTGGACTTGGCTGCTCAAGACCGCGCACGACGAGGTGGCCGCGACCCTCCGCGCGTTGCCTGCGGAACTCCGTCGGCACGCGGAACCGCTCCCCGTCAGCTATGAACCGTGGCCGAGCGACGAACTGGTCGAGGATGGCCTCGATCCCGACCTGCTCGGCCTCTTCGTCGGCGACGGCATCGACGTGGCCGACGGCGAGCAGAGTCCCTTGCCCCGGCAGGTGTTCCTGTTCCTCGAGAACCTCTGGGATTTCGCGGAAGGCGACCCGAAGATCTACCGCGAGGAGGTGCGCATCACGTATATCCACGAATTCGGCCATTATCTGGGTCTGGACGAGGACGAGCTCGAGGAACGCGGGCTGCTGTGACCCAGCCGACTGCGACCCCGGTTCAGAATTTCCCCGACCGCAGCACGCGCACGTCGGACTCGAAAGCGATCATCGCGTAGCGCGGGAAATATTCGCTGCCCAACGTCCCCAGCAATCGCTCGGCGACCTCCGGCTTCACGACGGCTTCGACCTGGATGTTCGCGAATTCCGGGATGTCGGCAGGGCGCCGGCCTTGCGAGCCGTCGCCTTCCACCGGGAAGAGCGTCCAGCCGTGGGCGCCGACCTGGCGCAGCAACCGGGTGACGGCATCGCGGGCGTGCGCCTCGCAAACGATGGTGACCAGCTTCATAGGATGGGTATCCATGGATTCAGGAGTAGAGCCAGCGGGCGACCTCCAGATAGATCGGGATGCCCAGGGTGATGTTGAACGGGAACGTGATGGCAAGCGACGAGGTGAGGTAGAGCGTCGGGTTCGCGTCGGGCAGCGCCATGCGTATGGCGGCGGGGGCGGCGATGTAGCTGGCGCTCGCCGAGAGCACCCCCAGCAACGTCGCGCCGCCCAGTCCGAGTCCGGTCGCTCTGCCGAGCCAGACACCGACCACGCCATTGACCAGGGGAACCACGATGCCGAAGGCCAGCAGGAAGGGGCCGACCTTCCTCAGATCGCCGAGACGTCGTCCGGCCACGATGCCCATCTCGAGCAGGAAGAGCGCGAGCACCCCCTGGAACGGCGTCACGAAGAACGGCTCGACCTTCTTCATCCCGGCCTCGCCGCAGAGCGCGCCGACCACGAGCGTGCCGACGAGGAGGAAGATGCTGCGGCCGAACAGCGCTTCGTGCGTGGCGGTCTTGAGAGAGGTGAAGGAGTCGTCGCCGCTCTTCTTGGTGGCGAGTTTGCCGAGCACGACGCCGACGAGGATGGCTGGCGATTCCATCACGGCCAAGAAGGCGGTGGCGTAGTTCTCGAACGGTTGGTTGATGGCCTTCAGATAGTTCGTCGCGGCGATGAACGTGACCGCGCTGACCGAGCCGTAGTGGGCGGCGATGGCCGCCGCGTCCACGGCGGCGATCTTCCCGCCGAAGCGCAGGACCGGATAGGTCCACAGCGGGATCAACGCACCGAGCAGCATCGCGGCGCATGCGGGCAGCCAGACCTTGCCGAGGCCGGCCTCGTTGATCGCGACGCCGCCTTTGAAACCGATGGCGACGAGCAGGTAGATCGTCAGCCCGGTGTAGAGCGGTTCGGGGAACTTCAGGTCGCTCTTGGCCAGCGCGGCGATGAGGCCGAGCGCGAAGAACAGAACGGCGGGCGAAAGAAGGTTGGCCCGGATGGCGTCGAGGATCTCCATGGGGTGGTCGCCTTCTGGGGCTTACTCGAAAAAGGTCACGCGTCCTGAATCCAGGTCATGGAGTCCGCCCACGAGGCCGACTTTGCCGTCACGGATCAATTCGGCCAGGATGGGGCTGCGCTCACGGATCTGCCTCAGCGCGAGAAGGACGTTCTCCTTCGCCACGGCATCCACGCGTTGCGGAGATGCTTTGTCGCCGTCCGCGGCCGCGGGCACGGCGGCAACGGCCGGTCGGATCTTGCCGAGCAACCCGGTCAGATGCCCCAGCTCGACCCCGCTGCATGCACCCTTCACCGCGCCGCACTTCGAGTGGCCGATGACGGCGATGAGCTTCGCACCCGCCGCCTTGCACGCAAACTCCATGCTTCCGAGAATGTCGTCGTTGAGGACGTTGCCCGCGACCCGGGCGTTGAACACGTCGCCGATGCCTTGATCGAAAATCAGTTCAGTCGAGGTGCGCGAGTCGAGACAACTCAACACCACGGCAAACGGATACTGGCCGGCGGCGGTGGCCTGGCGCTGCGCGGCAAGATCACGTGCGACCAAGTGACCGGTCACGAAGCGCTCGTTGCCGGCCTTGAGCCGCGCCAGCGCATCGG
>JANNAJ010000675.1:0-9762 GCA_031384285.1 Verrucomicrobiota bacterium | reverse complement strand
GCGTCGCCATCGCGCTCGACGAGGCCGTCCGCCAAGGCCGCATCGAGCGCGGCGACCTGGTGCTGCTCGTCGTGTTCGGCGCCGGCCTCACATGGGGTGCGGCGGTGATCGAGTGGTGATCGACGCCGTCGCCGGGCTTGTCTCCGCGCCGGCGCTCGGCCACGCTGCGCGCATGACGCCCGAGGCCGCATCGACGCGCCACTCCGCCCTGACCGCCGAGCTCCTCCGGCACGACCACGCCTACTACGTGCTGGCCGACCCGGCCGTATCCGATCGCGAGTACGACGCCCTCTTCGCGGAGCTTCTCGCGTTGGAGAAGGAGTTCCCCGGTCTCGGCACGGCCGATTCCCCCAGCCAACGTGTCGGCGGTGCGCCCTCCGACGGCTTCCGGCGCGTCGAACATCTCCAGCCGATGCTGTCGCTGGAGAAGATCGAGGCCTCCGGGCTCCCGACGAAGGAAGAGGTCCCCGACCGCGAAGAGCGCGGCCGCCTGCAGGACGAGCGGACGCTGGAGCAGTTGCGCGCGTTCGACGCCACCATCCGCAGACACCTCGGACGCGACCGCGTGGAGTACGTGGTGGAGCCGAAGGTGGATGGCGTTTCGCTCGGGGTGCACTACCGGGACGGCAAGTTCGTTCTCGGCGTCACGCGCGGCGACGGACGCTTCGGCGACGACATCACGGCAAATCTCCGCACCGTCCGATCCATCCCGCTGGAACTCGATCTCGCGGACCCGCCCGCGCTGCTCGAGGTCCGTGGCGAGGCGTACATGGCATCGAAGGATTTCGATGCCCTCAACGCCAAGCTCGTCGCCGCCGGCGACAAGCCGTTGCCCAACGCGCGCAACGGCACCGCCGGCACGCTCAAGCAGCTCGACCCGCGGCTCGTCGCGCAGCGGCCGGTCCGCGCGGTGTTCTACGCGGTCGGGGCCTGCGACGGCATCGCGTTCGGGACGCACTCCGGGATGCTCGGCGCGCTCGCGCGGTCCGGGCTCCCCACCCAACGCCTCTGGTGGGTCTGCGACGGAATCGACGAGGTGATCGCCTGCTACCGCGACCAGGTCGTCTGCGGCTACGACGAGAGCCGCGATCTGCGCAGCCGGCTGCCGTACGAGATCGACGGCATCGTGGTGAAGGTGGACCGCATCGCCGATTGGGCACGGATCCCCGACAAGCGCCGTGCGCCCGGCTACGCCATCGTCCACAAACCGGTGCCGTGGATCACGCCCGCCGAGACGGTGCTCAAGGCCATCACCATCCAGGTCGGCCGCACCGGCGTGCTCACGCCCGTCGCGGAGCTGGAGCCGGTCTTCGTCCAAGGATCCACCGTCTCGCGCGCCACTTTGCACAACGAGGACGAGATCCGCCGCAAGGACATCCGCATCGGCGACACCGTCGTCATCCGCAAGGCCGGCATGGTGATCCCTGAGATCTTCGAGGTGATGAAGACCAAGCGTCCCTCCGGCGCGGAGGAGTTCGACCTCTTCCGCCACGTCGGAGGGAAGTGCCCGGCCTGCGGCGGTCCGATCTCCAAGGACACGGTTTCGGCGGGCGGCGGCGAGGAGGTCGCATGGCGCTGCCAGAACGTCGCCGGATGCCCGGCGCAGAAGACGCGCCGGCTCGAGCACTTCGCGAACCGCAAGGCGCTCGACATCGCGTCGCTCGGCGGGATCGTCGCCGAGAAGCTCGTCGAGCACGGGCTGGTGAACGAGCCGCTCGACCTTTTCGGGCTCTCCATGGCACAGCTCGCGGTGCTGAACCTCGGCACCGACGAGGAACCGCGCGTCTTCGGCGAGAAGAACGCGGCGAAGGTCGTCGAGGCCCTGGAGGAGGCCCGGAGGCTCCCGCTGCACCGCTGGATCCTGGCGTTCGCCATCCCGGAGGTCGGCGAGGCGACGGCGTGGCAGCTCGGGCAGGTCCACGGCGGCTTCGCCGAGCTCGCCGGTTCGCAGGTGCTGCGCGACATCCGGGCGCTGGGCGCGATGGAGGCCGAGCGCTCGGCCGTGTCGCCGCGGTCGCGCAAGGACCCGCCGAAGACCGGGCTCGAACGGGTCCAGCGGACCTCGCGCGCCGCGGAGCTGGCGGCGGAGATCGCGGAGACGGAGGCGAGGTTGGTGGCGGGCGGCGTCAAGGAGCGGCTCGCCGAGGTCGGCCCGGTCGCCGCGGCTTCCGTGCTCGACCACTTCGCATCGGGCGCGGGCGCGACGACGCTCCGGCGGCTCCGGGAGCTCGGCATCGACCCGGCGGGGGCCTGGCCCGGAACCGGAGCGGCGGCGACGGCGGCCACGGCGGGTCCGCTCGCCGGCAAGACGTTCGTGCTCACCGGGACGTTGCCGACGCTGTCGCGCGACGAGGCCTCCGCGATGGTCCGGGCCGCGGGCGGGAACGTCAGCGGATCGGTGAGCAAGCTGACGGACTTCGTGCTCGCCGGCGAAGAGGCGGGATCGAAGCTGGAGAAGGCGCAGAAGCTGGGCGTGCGCGTGATCGACGAAGCGGCATTCCGCCGCTTGGCCGCGGGCTGACCGGGCCGGGCCAGCGTCTTCCGCGGCACCATGCCCCGGACGCGGCGTGCCTCCGCCGAACAACTCCCTCGACGCTCTTCCTCCCGCCACTAGACTCGCGCCGATATGTCGACCGCAGCGCCCGCCGCAACGACGGCCCCCAAGAAAGTCAACCTGCGCACGCCGGACGTGATGCAGGCCGTGGCCGCACAGGTCGTCGCGCACTATCGCAGCGAGCTGGTGGAGCGCATCCGCGCGGGCGGCGGCCAGCTCAGCGCCGAAGGTCTGACCATCCGCCTCGCGAAGGAGTTCGGGTTCTGCTACGGCGTGGAGCGCGCCATCGACCTGGCCTACGCCGCGCGCAACGTCTTCCCTCCGCCGACGCGGATCTTCCTGCTCGGCGAGATCATCCACAACCCCGAGGTCAACGACCAGATCAGCAACCTCGGCATCGTCAGCATCCCGCCGAAACCGACCGACGCCGACCTCGAGCACATCCAGGCCGGCGATGTGGTGATCATCCCGGCCTTCGGCACGGAGGTCACCACCCGCGAGAAGCTCACGGCGAAGGGCTGCCAGCTCGTGGACACCACCTGCGGCGACGTCATGAGCGTCTGGAAGCGCGTCCGGCAATACTCGAAGGACAGCGTCACCAGCATCATCCACGGCAAGGCCAAGCACGAGGAGACCAAGGCCACCACGTCGCAGGCGACGGCGTACGGTTCGGGCCATTACCTCGTCGTGTTCACCTTGGACGAGACCGATTACGTCTGCGACCACATCGTCAACGGCGGCGACCGCGAGGCGTTCCTCGCGAAGTTCAAGGGCGCCTATTCCGCGGGCTTCGATCCCGACGTCCATCTTGATGCCGTCGGAGTGGCGAACCAGACCACGATGCTGCGTGGCGAGACCATGGAGGTGCAGCGGCGCTTCGAGGCGGCGATCCGGAAGAAGTTCGGTCCCGAGAAGGCGGACCGCCATTTCCGGTTCTTCGACACCATCTGCGGCGCGACGCAGGAGCGCCAGGACGCGCTCGAAAAGATGCTGCGCGAGCCGATGGACCTGCTGCTGGTGATCGGCGGCTACAACTCGTCGAACACGTCGCATCTCGCCGAGATGGGCGAGCACGTGTTGCCGACCTATTTCATCAAGAACGCGGCGATGATGGAATCCGCCACGCTGATCCGTCACTGGAACCAGCACATCAACGAAGAGGTCGGGACGCCGCTTTGGCTGCCCAAGGACCGTCCGGTCACCGTCGGCATCACCGCGGGCGCGTCGTGCCCGAACAACCTGATCGAGGACACGATCAAACGTCTCTTCGAGCTGCGCGGGCTCGACGTCCGGGCAGCATTGGAGAAGTGACCCCTGCGCGGGGACCGTGCACGGAAGGACGAGGTCGTCATCCCTGGTCAGGGCGGGATCTGATGAAGCCTAAGCCCCCTGTCGACGGCCATCTCACCCACCTTCTCTTGACCCCGCGCATACCGGACGTTAGGCCTCCGAGCGCATGATCGCTCCCGGCGGCAAGTAACCCTTCGGCCCCATGTCGACGACCACCTTTCGCCAAGCCTATTGCCTTCATCACGGTTGCCCGGACGACCAGTTCGAACGCGACCTGTTGATGCGGTGCATGACTCCTTGGCATTCGACCCTCGCGAAGTTCGTGATGCGCCGGAGCCCGGATTTCTACGCGTTCGAACTCCGTCGGCTCACGCAGGCGGGAAAAGTCACCGAGGTGAAGCACCTCTACGACATCGCCTCGGATTTCGCCGATCCGCGCCGCGACGCCGACTATGTCCGCACCTGGTTCGGCGCCCGTCCTTCCGGTCGCAACCTGATCGCGATCGCGGCCGAAGTGCTCGAAGGCGGCACCCGCACCACGGCCTTCGCGTCCCGGAAAGGCGACGCCCCGATCAACGGTTGAGCGTCGTCGGGGCGCGGGACGAGGGCGGGCGTGGACCGCCTGGCGGGCGGGTCACTTCTTCTCGGGCTTGTGCACGCTGTGGCAGGCCTTGCAGTTCACGGCCGTCTTCCACGCTTCGAGCGCTCCCGGTTTGCCGTCGGCCAGCAATTGGCCGGCAGCGGCGAGAGCCGTCGACTTCTCCTTCCAGCTGGCCAGGTCGCCCTGCGGCGGCGGATTCAGGGGCAGGGCGCGCGTGAGCTCGGCGAGGAGCTTGATGTCGGCAGGCGAACCCTCGCCTTTGCCGACGCGGGCGGCGGGCGATTCCTTGCCCTTGAAGCCCTGGTCCATGATCTGTTCGACCGTGTACTTCGGTTTGGCGCCGTAGGTGGCGCAACCGGTGATGATGAAGGCCCCGGCGGCAGCCGTGGCGACGAGGAGGATATGAGCGTGTTTCTGCATCTTGGGATGGGGTGAGCGGGTGACGGACCAACGGGATCAAAGCCCGGTGGCCGAAGCTCTGGCCAGCTTTTCTTGGCACGACGACCGAAGGCCGCCGGGGCAGGGGAGCGTTCAGGCCGGCTTCCAGCGCGAACCGTCGGCGAAGACCGTCACCTGCGTGTAGCGGCCGTCGACCAGGTCGAGCTCGATGAGCTTCGCGCCCTTTTGCACCTTGTCGCCGCCGTAGCCGGAGAAGCCCGTCGCGCGGCCGTATACGAGGTCCACGTCGCGTCCGCGCACGGCGTAGTCGTTCGTGTGGTCGTGACCGCAGAAGGTCGCGCGGATGGAGCCTGCCGCGGCCAATCCCGGGAGCGCGCCGCCGGATTCCTGCTCGTGGCAGACCGCTTCATTGCAGACGCCGAGGGTCGCGCCGGCCTTGAAGAGGGTCTTCTGCTCCAACACCGGGATGTGGAAGAAGCCGATCGCGGGCAGGACCGCCCCGGACGGTTCCTTGAGCGCCGCATGCTCGCGCCGCAACCAGGCCGTCTGCCACGCGCCGAGACCCGCGTCGTTGCTGTTCATCAGGAAAAGGCGGGCCGCGGTCCTGGCCGCGCCGCCGGATCCGGCGACGCGCAGATCGATCCGATAATCGCCGTGGGTCGCGCCGCCGCGGTAGAGGGAGCGTTCCGCCGCCTCGAAGGCATCGTGGCCGCGCTGGTAGTCGTCGAGCTGGTCGTGGTTGCCCCAGCAGATCGCCCACGGCACGCCGAGGCGCGACAACCGGCGGAGCGAATGTTCCTGCGCCGCGTGGCCGCGTCCGCCCGGATTGTCGTGCCAGAGGTCGCCGGTCGCGACGACGAGGTCGGGCTTGAAGATCCGGACGAAGCTCTGCCAGTCCCGCTCGGTCGCGTCGTCGTCACCGGTGACCGTCAGCCCGGACTTCACGCCGGCGAAGAAATGGTTGTCGGTGATCTGGAGGACGCGGGCCGCTTTGCGGCTTCCCAGGTCGAGGACGGCGACGCCGTCGCCGGAGCGGACGGGACGCGTGCTACGGCCGATCTCGGGCGGAAGCGCGGCGGCCTCGGCGGCGACAAGGGACGGCGCTGCCATCGCCGCGGCGAGCACGGCCGGTGTGGCGTGGAGGAAGTCTCGGCGGGTCATCATCGCGTGAGCTTCCGGTCCCGCGGTCCGCGCGCAAGCCCGGCATGGTGACGAAATGGCGTGGAGCTCCGAGCGGGAGCTTGTTGCCTGGCGCGGCCGTCCACTAACCTGACGGGACCTGATGAAGCACTGGATGTCCGTCGCGGTCCTCGGCCTCTGGAGCCTCTCCGCGACGCTCGCCGAGGCGACCTACCAGGACTTCGACCAACCGCCGCACCGATACCACGACCGGACTCCGGCGGACCGTTTCACGCGGCTGAAGACGTCGCTGGAATCCGGCGCGCTCGTGTTGGACCGCGCGGGCGAGAAGGCGTTCCTAGCCGGCCTGCTCAAGGCGCTGGGGATCCCGGCGTCGTCGCAGATGCTGGTGTTCTCCACCACCAGCCTGCAGTTGAGCCTGATCGGGCCGTCGAGCCCGCGGGCGCTCTACTTCAACGAGGACACCTATCTCGGCTACATCCCGGGCGGACGGATCGAGATCGTCTCCCTCGACCCGGAGCTCGGCGGGATCTTCTACATCTTCGACATCCCGCGCGACGCAGCGCCGGTCCGCGTCGAGCGGTCGAAGCGCTGCATGAACTGCCACGCCGGCGAGGACACCGGGTTCTTGCCCGGGCTCGTCGTCAAGTCGGTCGCTCCGGGGCCGACGGGCGGGAGCCTCGATTCCTTCCGGCGCGACCAGACGGGCCACGGCATCCCGTTCGAGGAGCGCTTCGGAGGCTGGTACGTCACGGGTTCCGGCGACTTCACCAACCACTGGGGCAACCTCATCGGCGAGATGTCCGCGGGCGTCCTTTCCCGGATCCCGAACCCGCCGGGCTCGCGCTTCAGCTTCGGGCGCTATCTCGTCGCCACGAGCGATGTCCTGCCCCAGCTCGTCCACGAGCACCAGGTCGGCTTCGTGAACCGGGCCATCGAAGCTGGCTACCGCGCGCGGACCTATCTGCACCAGGACGCCGGCGGTCTGACCCGCGAGCATCAGGACGAGCTCGACCGGCAGGCGCGGATCCTCACGCGGTACACGCTCTTTCTCGATGAAGTCCCGCTGCCTGCCAGCGGGATCTCCGGGGATCCGGCGTTCAAATCGGAGTTCTCGGCGACTCGCCGCGAAGTGGACGGCGCTTCGCTCAAGGACTTCGACCTCCGCACGCGGCTGTTCCGTCATCGCTGCAGCTACATGATCGAAAGCGTCGTCTTCCAAGGGCTCCCGCCGGTGCTGCGGCAGAAGATCCATCACGAGATCGGCCAGGCGCTCGCGGAGGATCCGGAGGCCCCGGGCTCGGTGGCCTTCCCGGTCGAGGAGAAGCGCACGATCCGGCGCATCTTGCGGAAGACGCTGTCCGATCTGCCCGCGGGCTGGTGAAGCGCGCGGTCCGCGACTGCGCGGCGGACACGAACCGGCGGAAAGCAAAACGGGCGTCCTCGGTCGAGGACGCCCGTGTCTTGGAAGATGCGGTCCGGCTCAGTTCGCCTTCTCGGTCTTCTCGCCGGCCTTGTTCCAGCCGGAAAGACCGGCCGACATGTGCTTCACGTTCTTGTAGCCGAGCTTCTCGGCGGCCTTGGCGGCGGCCTGGTAGGCCTTGCACTGGGGCCCGCCGCAGTAGGCGACGATCGGGGCGTTCTTGTCCGCCGGCAGGGCCTTGGCGAACGAAGCCTCGATGGCCTCGAAATTGAGCGCGCCGGGGACGTGCCCCTTGGCGAAGGATTCGGTGCCGTTGACATCGATGATGGTCGCCTTCTTGGAGGCGGCCAGCTTCTTGACCTCGGCGATGCTGATGTCGGGGAACTCGCCCGCGAAGGCGGTTGCGGCGATGAACGCGGTGGCGAGCAGTGCGATGAGCTTCTTCATGGTGTGCTTTGGTGCGGTGTCGTTCTGGTCCGGGACGCGATGGCCCCGACAGCTTGGATGGATAGCGGGCCGGGCCGTTTCCGCAACGGCTTTCCGCAGGAGCGGGTGCAAGCAGGGTGCGGCGCCGCACCAGAGCCTTCCGGAAAACGAACGGCCCATGGAGTGGTAGAATGGACCGATGTCGTGGCCGGCCGGCCCTCCGCCGAGCCGTGTCCGCGGATGACCGTCACCCGGAATCCGCCGCCGTTCGTTTCCGGTCTTGGTGTCGTGCGATTCTTTCCGATAGGCTGTCCGGCCTACGTGAGCGCCGCCCCTGCCATCCTGTCCGCCCAAGAGATCGTCCTTCGCTACAACGACCGCGTGCTGCTCGACCATGCGTCGTTCGGGCTCGCGGCGGGAGACCGTGTCGGCCTCGTCGGCCGCAACGGCGCGGGCAAGTCCACTTTCCTCCGCATCCTCGCCGGCGAGTTGGAAGCCGACAGCGGCGAGCTCACCCGTCAACGCGGCACGATCGTCGGCTACCTGCCGCAGACCTTCGAGCTGGACCCGGCGCACACGGTGTACGAGAGCGTCCGCGGCGGCGCCCAGCACGTGCTCGACCTCATCCACGAGTTCGAGACGTTGCCCGGCCACACCAAACGGCACGACGAGCTCGAGGAGAAGATCAACCACCTCGACGGCTGGAACCTCGACACGCGCATCCGCACCGCGCTCAACCAGCTCGGTTGCCCGCCGGACGACCGGAACGTCGCCAAGCTTTCCGGCGGTGAACGTCGCCGCGTGGCGCTGGCCCGGGCTCTCGTCGCCCAGCCCGACGTGCTGATGCTCGACGAGCCGACGAACCACCTCGACACCGATTCCGTCGAGTGGATCACCGAGTTCCTCGCCAGCTATCCGGGCGCGCTGCTCGTGGTGACCCACGACCGCCATTTCCTCGACCAGGTCGCCAACGTCATCGTCGAGCTGCGCAACGGCGTCTTCGAGCGCTACGTCGGCAACTACACCGAGTACCTCTTCTCCCGCGCCGAGAAGCTCGCCAGCGAGGAGCTCGTCGAGCACAAGCGCCAGATGTTCCTGCGCAAGGAGCTGGAATGGGTCCGGCGCCGCCCCAAGGCGCAGACCAGCAAATCGAAGGCGCGCATCGACCGGTTCTTCGCCGCCGAGGCCGATGCCCCGCCGGCCGAGGAGGGCGACATGGACCTCGTGATCCCGCCGCCGCCGCAGCTGGGCAACCGCGTGGTCGACCTCACGGGCATCGGCATGGAGTTCAGCGGGCGCAGCCTCTTCTCCGGGCTCGACATCAGCTTCGCCAACGGCACCCGCATCGGCATCACCGGCCGCAACGGTCTGGGCAAGACGACGCTGCTCAAGATCATCCTCGGCGAGCTCGAGCCCACCTCCGGCACGATCAAGGTGGGTCAGCTCACCAAGTTCAACTACGTCGACCAGTCGCGCCTCCAGCTCCGCGAGGACCGCACGGTGCTCGACGAGGTGAGCGACGGCACCGAATGGGTGCAATGGGGCGAGATCAAGCTCTCGCTGCGCGCCTACCTGAAGCGGTTCCTCTTCACCGACGACCGCATCACCGCGGCGGTGAAGTGGCTGAGCGGCGGCGAGCGCAGCCGGTTGCTCTTGGCCAAGGTGCTCAAGCGCGGCGGCAACTTCCTCATCCTCGACGAGCCGACCAACGACCTCGACCTCCAGACGCTGCGCGTGCTGGAGGAGGCGCTGACCTCGTTCCAGGGCTGCGTGTTGGTCGTGAGCCACGACCGCTATTTCCTCAACCGCGTCTGCACCGGGATCCTCGCCTTCGAAGGCGACGGCCAGGTCGCCTACAGCGACGGCAACTACGACTATTACGTCGAGAAGAAGAAGCGGGCCGCCGGACTGCCGGTCCCCGCGGTGAAG
>JANNAJ010000666.1:0-3728 GCA_031384285.1 Verrucomicrobiota bacterium | reverse complement strand
CCGCTGCCATCGCCGCCGAGAATCCGTGCATCCAGCACGGTCTACGCTTCGAGATCCGTCCGCTCGAAGCCGAGCGGGCCTCGGCCTACGAGGTCACCAACGAAAGTCCGGCCCGCTGAATCCATCTTGTGGCTGCGAGATCCAGATCAACGTCCAAAGCCGCTGAAAGTCCGGTCAACGGCTCAGGCATCGGCGACTACTCCAGGAGCCAGACACCGGAGCTGGCCGCGATCTGCGAGGCGCTGCGGGTCCTGATCGATTCCGTCCTGCCTCGAGCCGCGTCCAAGATCTGGCACGGGGCGCCCGTTTGGTTCATCGACGGTCATCCGGTGGTGGGCTACTCCATCAAGGCACGGAAAGCCGCTCTGCTTTTCTGGAATGGCCAGGCGCTTGGCGAACCGGTCCTCAGACCGTTGGGGAAGTATTTTGCCGCCGAGATGCTGTTCACCGGTGTCTCGGAACTCGATCCACCCACGATCCGACGACTGCTTCTCGCTGCCGGGCAGGACGTCCTCAAGGACCATGGATGCTCTCGCGAAGGTCGAGAAACGAAGACGCGCCAGTGACCCACCTCCGACACCCGCACCATGAATCCCCAGAATCCCCAGAATCCCGTCGGTGAACACCTGCTCCTCATCCGCGGCACGCATTGGAACCACGGAATGTCCCCCGCTGAGCTGCAACGGGTGATGACCGACTTCTACGCCTGGGTCGACGGCCTCGCGCAGCGCGGCGTGCATCTCGGCGCGCAGCCGCTCGTCGAGGAGGGGAAGCTCGTCACCGGCGCGAAAGGCGCGTGCGTCACCGACGGCGCCTTCGCCGAATCGAAGGAGGCCATCGCCGGATATTTCCGCCTCGCCGTCGCGACGATCGACGAAGCGGTCGCGCTCGCGCAGGCCTGTCCTATCTTGGCCCACGGCGCGCTGATCGAGGTACGTCCGGTCGCCGATCTGTGCCGTCCGATGGCCGAGGTGGCGGAACGAGAGAAGGAGGCACGATTACGACCGGCACCACCGATCCCGCGCTTCTTACCGCGATCGCCGATTGGACCGCGGCATTCCGCGCCAAGGACATCGACCGGATGATGTCGCACTACGGCGATGACATCGTGTTCTTCGACGTGAAACCGCCTTTCCAGACCAGCGGCAAGGCGGCGATGCGGCGCATCTGGGAAGATTGCCTCCCCTTCTTCCCGGAGCGCTTCGACATCGAGCATCGGGACGAGCGGATCCTCGTCGACGGCGATCTGGCCGTGGCGCATCGGTTGTTCAGCATCGTAGGTTGGCCGGAGGGACATCCGGGGGCGGGGATGTGGATGCGGGCGACGATCGTCTTCCGCAGACGCGACGACCGCTGGATCGACGTGCACGAGCATGTCTCGGTGCCGTTCGACCCGATGACCGGGATGGCGGTGCCCAACCCCGGAGCGCAGCCGTCGCGATGTGGGCAGGTGAAGTGAGCGACCCGGAGGGCGGCGATGCCGGCGCGTATGGGCCGCAGTCGAGCTGCTTCTGGTCGTCGATTCGCGCCGTCCGGTGGTCGAGGTGAAGGCGCAGGGCGAGCGGTGAAATCCTGATCAGCGGTTAAAATCAAGATCACTGCTTTACATGCAACCAATTGGTTGCATAATACTGACAGTGATGGATGCGGTGCTCAAAGCGTTGGCCGATGAAAGTCGCCGGAAGTTGCTCGACCAGCTGCACAAGAGCAACGGCCAGACGTTGGGCGAGTTGTGCGGGCATCTCGACATGTCGCGGCAGGCGGTCGCGAAGCATCTGGGCTTGCTGGAGATCGCGAACCTGGTGGTCGTGGTCTGGCGTGGACGGGAGAAGCTGCATTATCTGAACCCGGTGCCGTTACAAGAGGTCTACGAACGCTGGGTCGCCAAATACGAACGCCATCGCCTCCAAGCTTTGAGCGACCTGAAGACAGGTCTCGAACAAGACAAAAACATAACCCGATAGCATCATGGACAAGCCAAAGTTGGTCTACACGACGTATATCCGTTCAACACCGGAAAAGATATGGGATGCCATCAGCAAGCCCGAATTCACCCGCCAGTATTGGGGCGGCAACGCGAACGTGTCCGATTGGAAGCAGGGGGCGAAGTGGCTCCACGTATCAAAAGAGAACGAGACCTGGGTCACAGGTGAGGTCGTGGAATGCATCCCGGCCAAACTTCTGGTGCTGACCTGGGCCGACCCTGACGATCTCAAAGATGTGTCGCGCGTCACTTTCGAGATCGAGCCGATGGAAGACATGGTGTGCCTCACCGTGACACACGACGACTTCAGGGCCGGTTCGGAGATGGCCGGCAAGGTCTCCCAAGGTTGGCCGCGGGTGCTATCCAGCCTGAAATCGTTCTTGGAGACCGGGGCTGGCCTGAAGATCGGATGCAAAGGATAGGGTACGCCGGTGGATGAAGCCGAACCCAGCACTCGCGCCGGAGAGGTCGCCGCCGATCTCTTCCGGCGCGAGAGCGCCCGGCTGGTGGCGATGCTCGCCGGACAGTTCGGCACGCATCGGCTACAGCTCGCGGAGGACGTGGTGCAAGAGGCGCTCGTCCGTGCTTTGCAGACGTGGCCGTACCAAGGCGTGCCCGACAACCCCGCCGCGTGGTTGACCCGGACCGCGCGGAACCTCGCGCTCGACCATCTGCGCCGCGAGCAGAACTGGCGCGAGAAGGAGGACGGCATCGTCCAGGAACACGACCGCTGGACCGGCGCGTCCGGCATGCGCGAGGAAAGCCCCGACACCTTCGCCGACGACACGCTGAGGATGATGTTCGTCTGCTTCCATCCGCAGCTCTCCGCGGAGGCGCAGACCGCGCTCGCGCTGCGGACGCTGTGCGGCTTCAGCGCCGCGGAGATCGCCGCCGCTTTCCTCACCAGCGAGGCGGCGGTCGCGAAACGTCTCGTGCGCGCCAGGCAACGCATCCGCGAGCTCGCGGTGCCGTTTGTCGTCCCCGGGCCTGACGAGCTTCCCGCGCGCCTCGACGGCGTGCTCGCGACGCTCTACCTGTTGTTCAACGAGGGCCACAAGGCATCCTCCGGGGAACACCTCGTCCGGGCCGGGCTGTGCCACGAGGCCATCCGGCTCGCGGGACTCCTGGCCGACCATCCGGTCACGGGCCGTCCCCGTACCCACGCGTTGTTGGCGCTGATGCTGATGAACGCCGCACGTCTGCCTGCCCGCACGAGCGAGGCGGGTGCGTTGTTGCGTCTGCAGGAACAGGACCGGCGCTTGTGGGACGGCTCGATGATCCGGCGCGGCGTCGTCCACCTCGGATTCGCGGCGGCCGGCGACGAGCTGAGCCAGTACCATCTCGAAGCCGGCATCGCCGCCTGCCACAGCACAGCGGGCGATTGGGCGTCCACCGATTGGCCCCGTATCTTGGGGCTCTACGACCGGTTGGCCGAGATGACGCGCTCCCCAGTCGTCGCGCTCAACCGTGCGGTCGCGGTCGCGCGCGTCCACGGACCGCAGACCGGGCTGGATGCCTTGGAACCGCTTGCCGTGCGTGGTCCGTTGCGCTCCTACCATCTCTTCCATGCGGTCCGCGCCTCGTTTCTCGGAGAACTCGGCAGGTCCGAGGATGCGCTCGCCGGCCTACGGGAAGCGGATGCGCTTGCCGCCTTGCCGGCCGAGAAGGAGTTCATCGCGAAACGGATCGAGGAATGCCGGCTGCGTTGTCCGCCCGCATCCGGGCGCTGAGATGGTGGGACAGC
>JANNAJ010000654.1:0-2843 GCA_031384285.1 Verrucomicrobiota bacterium | reverse complement strand
CGCGCTGATGCCGCAGCTGCAACGCGACCTGCCGGCCAGCGTCAAGGTGGTGCAGGCCAACGACCTGTCGGTTTTCATCGACCGCTGGTGGTGACCCAGGCCGGTGTGGAGTCGTTCCTCCCCGGCCATCGGCCGGCGCCGGCGCTCCAGTTCGCGACCGATTTCCCTTGGTGCATCCATCACGATTCCACCGGGAAGATCTGGGTGGGTGGGTATGGCGGAGGGGTCTTCATCCGGGAAGACAACCGGACGATCACGGTGGAGCCCAACAACAGTGAGGACCGGCGGACCATCACCCTTTTCTTCGAGGAACCGGGGCAAGGGTTGTGGGTGGGTCGGGAAAACGGCTTGTGGCGGGTGTCCGGGACCGGATTGGTCCGCGAGCCGTTACCGGCCGAGGTGTCGGGATCCGCGGTGCGAGCGATGACCTTGGATGGCCGTTCCCGGCTGTGGCTTGGCTTGAGCGGAGGCGGGCTCCTGTGCCGGGAGGCGGGCCGGTGGACCCGCGTGCCGGTCCCTGGCTCGCTACCTTCGTTGTCCGTCGCCACCTTGCTGGCCGGTCCGGAGGACACGCTGTGGGTCGGGACGTCGGGCCGCGGATATTTCCGGCTCCGCCAAGGAGTCTTCGCCAAACTGGAGCCGGAGCAGATCGGTCTGCCGCGGTGGCCATCCAGCATGGCGGAAGACGGGGCCGGGTCCATCTGGATCGGGTCGGGCGACGGGATCTTCCGCGTGAGCCGGGCCGGTCTCAACGCGTGGGCCGATGGCCGGCGGACCGATCTGCTGCCGCGGCGGTTCGCCCGCGAGGATGGCCTGGAGACCACCGAATGCTCGGTCAACATCCAGCCGGTGATGTGCCGCGCGAGCGACCAGCGACTGTGGTTCGCCACGTCCAAGGGGGTGAGCGTGGTCGATCCCGCCCGGCTCCAGCCCAATCCGGTGCCGCCGCCCACGGTCATCGAGGACGTCTTGGTCGATGGCGTGCCGCTGTTCTCGAACGGACCTTCGGCGACGGGGCCGGCGGAGGTCTCGTCGGGCGACCTGGAAATCGTGGTGCCGGCCGGCCGGCAACGGGTCGAGATCCGTTATACCGGCTTGAGCCTCATGGCTCCGGAGCGGGTCCGTTTCCGTCATCGGCTGGACGGGGCGGAGACGGAGTGGGAAGAGGCCGGGACCCGCCGGGTGGCCACCTATCACCGGCTCTCCCCGGGCCGCTATCGTTTCCAGGTCCTGGCCGCGAACAATGACGGGGTCTGGGCCTCCCGCGGCGCGGAGCTGCGCCTCCGGGTGTTGCCGGCGTGGTGGCAGACATGGCCGTTCCAGACCGGGGTGTCCCTGTCGCTGACGGCCGTCGCGTTCGGTGCCTATCGGGCGCGCATCCGGACCATCACCCGGGCGCGGGTCGTGCAGGAGGAGTTCTCCCGCCGGCTCATCGGCTCCCAGGAGGCGGAGCGCCGGCGCATCGCGCGCGAGCTGCACGACAGCCTCGGGCAGAACCTGCTCGTCATCAAAAGCCGCGTGGCGCTGGCGCAGCAGCAGGCCGGCCAGCCGGAGAAGTCCGCGGAGCAGCTCCGCCAAGCGGCGGACATGACGTCCCAAGCCATCCGCGAGGTCCGGGCGATCTCGCAGAACCTGCGGCCGTTCCAGCTGGACGAGCTGGGCCTGACCAAAGCGATCGAGGCGAACGTCCGGGAGCTCGCGGCGACCGCGCCCATCCGGTTCACGGTCGACCTCGCCGAACTGCGCGGAGCCTTGCCGCCCGAGCAGGAGATCAATCTCTACCGCATCGTGCAGGAGTGCCTGAACAACGTGCTGAAACATTCCCGGGCCGCGCAGTGCGGCGTGACCGTGACGCGCGACGGCGGGCAGCTCCGGGTCGAGGTGGCGGACGATGGCCGCGGATTCGAGCCGGCCGGGCCGGCTGCCGGCGGCCCGGACCGGACCGGGGACGGCCTCGCCAACATCCGGGAGCGGGTGCGGATGCTCGGGGGCCAGGTCGTCTTTTTGTCGCGACCCGGGGAAGGGACCCGGGTCACGGTGACGGTGACGCTGCGGACATGAGGCCTGCGCTCTCCTTCTTCATCGCCGATGACCATCCGATCTTCCGCAATGGACTTTGCGAGGTCATCGATGGCGACCCGTCATCGCGCCGGGTCGGGCAGGCGGCGGACGCCGAAGACGCGCTCCGCCTCTTCGAGGAGCTACGCCGGGACGTCGTGGTCCTCGACATCAACATGCCGAAGCTGAGCGGCCTGCAGGTCGCCCGGGCGCTGGGCGAACGCCGGCCAGGCCTATGATGAGACCAAAGCCTTCGCCAGCACCGCCGCCAGCACCGCGCGGCGCCTCAAGAACCTCCAACACCAAGCCAAAACCCTCAACATGACCCTCGTTCCCGCTTAACAATTTACAGGCTCTGTTGTTCAGGAGTTGTCATGAGGCGCGAGGAAGGGACCGCTCATCGGCGCTCATCGGCGCTGACGGGGACGAGACTCCCGGATACAGCCGTCCATCTCCGGAAGACCGGACCGGATCCGCGACGACGAGCCGTTCTCCCGGTCAGGCCGTGATGCCGGCCAGCACGGCGTTGATGTCGGCATCGGGCACGCGCTGGCCCCAGACCACGTCGCCGAGCGCCTTCACCAGCACGAACTTCAGCTCGCCGCCCGCCACCTTCTTGTCGAGGCGCATGGCGTCGAACAACGCTTCGCGCTTCTTGGGCACGATCTTCATCGTCACCGGCAGACCGGCCTTGGCGAACAGGTCGCGGACGCGGTCGGCGTCCTTCTCCGGGAACCCGAGCAGCCGCGCGGACAACCGGGCCGCCGCCACCTGGCCGATGCTGA
>JANNAJ010000633.1:0-5650 GCA_031384285.1 Verrucomicrobiota bacterium | reverse complement strand
CAGCAAGACCGCTTGGATCTGGATCTGGTCCGGCGTGAACTCAGGCCGTTGGCCGAGTTGAAGGCCGGGACCGACATCCTGCCGGAACTCGAACGACGTATCCTCCGCGTGCAAAAAAACGTCCACCGCTCCGTTTGAGGTTCCAGTTCCGCCCTCATCCATGCTCTCCGCCGACTACTCCCACGTCGCGAACTTCACCGGCTACATGCGCCTGGTGTTCGACATCACCCGTGAAGGCCCGGCGAGACAGCGCATCCTCGACATCCCGGCGGGCAACGGTCTGCTCAGCGCGAAACTCCGCGAATCGGGCCACGACACCGTCCGCGCCGACATCAACCGCGAGCACCCCGACTACGTCGTCGCCGACCTGAACGCCCGCCTGCCTTTCGCGGACGGCGAGTTCGACACGGTGCTTTGCCTCGAAGGCGTCGAACACGTGCTCGACCCGCAGGCGCTCCTCGGAGAGCTCTGCCGGATCATCAAGCCCGGCGGCCGCGTGGTGGTATCGACGCCGAACATCCAGAACATCTTCTCGCGGCTGAAGTTCCTTTGCACCGGGTTCTACTACCAGTACGGCCCCTGGATGTGCCGCCAGCTCGCGCCGGGAGAGCTCAAGGACCGCGGGCACATCGCGCCGCTCACCTATCTGCAGATGCGCTACCACCTCATGCTGCACGGCGCACGCGTCGAGCGCGTCGACGGCGACAAGTGGAAGCGCAAGGCGCTCATCCCGCTCCTGATGCCCTTCGTGCTCCTCGGCCGGATCTGGTCCCGCACCTCGATGCGGGACGAACCTGACGCCGATCCGCGCGAATGCGCCGAGGTGCTACGGCACATGAACTCGGGAGCCTTGCTCTTTAGCCGGTCGCTCATCGTGACCGCGCGGAAGGCGTGATCATCCGGCGCGCGGACGACGTCAGCGCGGCCGGGCCACGAGGTAAAGCTGCGACGGCCGGGGCTCGTCCTGTGCCGCCGCCAAGAACTCCTCCATCGTCGCGAACTTCCGGCCGGCCGTCGGCCGATGCTTCCGCAGGCTGCGGACGAACTTCGACGCGAAGCGGCTCTCGCTGAAGTCCCAGCCTTCGAGCGAGTACAGCGGTGCGAGCAGGTCGACCACCTCACGCGCCGAGCTGCCGAACTTCTCCAGCCCGAGCGGATGCACCTCGATGAAGAGCACCGGCCGCTGCCGCTCCAGCAAGCGGGCGGCGCCGCGCAGGATCCGGTGCTCGAAGCCTTCGCAATCGATCTTGAGGAACGCGACCGGCGTGTCTCCGAGATCGTCGTCGAGCGTCGTGAGCGGCACGTCGACCACGCTCTGCGCGGCGTGCGTGTCGTGGATCGCGCGCTCCAGGTCGAAGGCGTCGAGGGTCGTCACGTTCCGCGCCGCGTCCCCGGTGGCGATCTCGCCGTTGAGACCGATGCTGAACGGCACTTTCCCGAGGGTGTCTCCGCAGGCCAGCGGACGGCACGAGACCTCGGCGAGGCGGTTGTGCGCGACGCAGAGCTCGAGCAGGCGGAAGAGCAGCGGCTGCGGTTCGTACGCGATGACCGGCAACGACGACGAGGCGCGGAAGAGCAGCGGATAGATGCCGATGTTCGCGCCGACATCGACGAGCGCGCCGCCCTTGAGCGGACGCAGCAGCGCCGGGAGCAGCCTCACCTCGGGCACATACGCCTCGCCCGCGAGCAGCAGGCCGGTGGCGGATTTCCCCCAAGCCAGCGGATGCACCAGCGCGCGGCCTGCGAACGGCAACGCCGCCAGGCCGCGGCGTCCGTTGAGGGCCGCGAGCAGCGGATGATACTTGCGGCCGAGCGGCAGCACGGCCTGCAGCGCGCGGAGCAAGGCGACACCGCGCAACGGGCGGATCTCGGGCGCGGAGGTGGCGGTCATGTGCGCGGAGCCTGCGGGAACCGTTTCCGGCCTGTCAACGCAGCCCCGGCTTGCGGCAGCGGTCGGCGGCCTCCTACGGTCGTCCGCACCGTGCCCCCGAGGTCCGCGCCGTCCATGACACCGCTGCCCATCTCCGTCTGCATCATCGCCGGCGCCGAAGCCCGGCGCATCGGCCGGACGCTCGCGAGCGTCGCCGGTTGGGCGGCCGAGGTGGATGTCGTGCTCAACGAGGAGGTCGCCGACGGCACCGAGGAGATCTGCCTGGGCCATGGCGCCCGCGTGTTCCGCGAACCGTGGCGCGGCCACATCGCGCAGAAGAACTCCGCCGCGGACAAGGCGACCCAGCCATGGCTGCTCGGCATCGACGCCGACGAAGTGGTGACGCCCGAGCTCCGCGACGAGATCGCCCGCCTCCTCGCCGACCCGGCCACAGCCGCGAAGTGCGCGGGCTATTCGATGCCGCGGTTGTCGTTCTACGCCGGCCGCTGGATCCGTCACGGCGACTGGTATCCCGACCGCAAGACGCGGTTATGGCGGCGCGGGCAAGGACGCTGGGTGGGCGAGGACCCCCACGACCGCCTCGAAGTGGACGGTCCCGTCGGCGCGCTGCGATCCGATCTCCAGCACTACAGCTACGACGACATCGACCACCACGTCGCGAAGGCGCGGTCCTACAGCGACATCTTCGTGCGCGAGGCCCGCCGCGCCGGAAGACGCCCCAGCCTCGCCGGGTTGGTGGTGCGCCCGCCTTGGCGGTTCTTCCGCGGCTACGTGGTCCGGCTCGGCTTCCTCGACGGTTGGCAGGGATTCGTCATCGCCTGGATGTCCGCGCTGATGACGTTCCTGAGATACGCGAAGCTCCGGGAATCCGCCCTTCCCGGGGCGAAGGACCGCCTCCGTTGAACGCGAAAGCTGGCCGGGAGGACGGGAAGCCGCCAAACTCGACCGGACCGACATGGAACATCTGAACCGAGCGCCCGCGCTTCCATCCCTCCAGGAGGACCGCGACCGATGAACGTCCTGCGCCAGATCCTCCAGCTCGCACCGGTGCTCTATCCCGGATCCGGCAACCAGACCGCGATCCGCCGCTGGAAGCACGTCGGCCGGAGCGTGCTCTACCTGCCGAGGACCGCCGAGTGGTTCCGCTTCCTCGACACGCCGAACCTGCGCGTGGCCACCGCGGCCCGGCCCCGCGTCTTCGCCAAGCTGCAGCGCCCTTACCTCACGCGACGCCATCGCGTGCCGGCCCGTCTGGCGGCGCTGAAGCAGCACTACGGTTACATCGACCGGACGTTGCCCGCGGCGACCATCGACGCCATCTACCGGCCCGGAGGACTGCACCTCGCGACGTTCCCGCTCGATGAAGGACGGTCCGTGATCATCCGGTTGGAGAACAACGACCGCTACGAGAAGGAGGGCGAGTTCATCGTCGGCATCTACCTGTCACCGGGCGACAAGCTCGCGTATACCGTCACGTGCGTCGTCACCGGCGGCGACGCCGTCGAACGCGGGCTTTTCATCGGGGGCCTGCAAGGCGGGAACGAGCCCGACCAGCCGGACCTGATCCGCGACCTGACCAAGGACATGTTCGGCCTGCGCCCCAAGGCGTTCGCCCTGTTCCTCGCGCAGCAGCTCGCCGAGTGGGTCGGCGCGACGAGCCTCCGCGCGGTCGCCGACGACGAGACGATCTACCAGCACTTCCAGAACCGGCGGTCGATCGAGGCCTCGTACGACGGGCTCTGGACCGAATCGGGCGGCCAACGGTCGCCGGCCGACGGCTGCTTCGACCTGCCTCTGCGCCACGTCGAGAAGAGCCGCGAGGAGATCAAGACCAAGAAGCGCAGCCTCTACGAGAAACGCTACGCCCTGATGCGCGAGATCGCCGACGTCTCGAGGACCGGTTGGCAGGCGGCGCTGCGCCAGCCCGGCGTTTGAGGCGACTGCGGCCGGTTGGATTTTCGGCGAATTCCGCCTTGCCCCCGGACGTCGGTTCGCGCGCACTTCCACCATCGCATGAAATTCTCTTCATACTTCCGTCCCGCCGTGCTCGCCGTCGCCGCTCTGGCGGCGCTGGCACTCAACGCCGCGCCGATCCCGGCCGAGAGCCGCATCGGCGGCTTCGCCATCGGCTGCCAGGCCTACAGCTTCAACCGCTTCACCTTGTTCGAGGCGATCGAGAAGACCGAGCTGACCGGCAGCAAGGTCATTGAGTTCTACCCCGGCCAAGCGCTCAGCCCCGACCAGCGCGCCGTGAAATGGGACCACAACGCGGGCGACGACGTCATCGCCACAGTGAAGGCCAAGCTCGCGAAACACGGCATCCGCGCGGTGAACTACGGCGTCGTCGGCATCCCCAAGGACGAGGCCGGCGCGCGCAAGATCTTCGAGTTCGCCAAGAAGATGGAGCTCTACGCGATCACCACCGAATCCACCGAATCCATCGACACCATCGAGAAGCTCGTGAAGGAGTTCGATGTGCGCGTGGGCTACCACAACCACCCGGTCCAGCCCAAGAACCCGAACTACAAGGTCTGGGACCCGAACTACATCCTCGCGTTGGTGAAGGGCCGCGACCCGCGCATCGGATCCTGCGCCGACATCGGCCACTGGCAGACCAGCGGCCTCAAGCCGGTCGATTGCCTGAAGATCCTCGAGGGCCACATCATCTCGATGCACGGCAAGGAACGCCCCGCGCTCGGCACCGGCCAGCATGACGTGCCGTTCGGCGCGGGCGGGACCGATATGTCCGGCGTCCTCGCCGAGCTGAAGCGCCAGGGCTTCGTCGGCAACATCAGCGTCGAATACGAGTACAATTGGGACAACTCGGTGCCCGAGATCGCCCAGTGCATCGGCTTCGTGCGCGGCTGGGCGGCCGGCCGTTGATCCTCCTTGGTCCCGACGCCCTCGGTGCCTCGTGCGCCGAGGGCGTCGTTGTCTCCGCCCTCCCGTCTTCGGGCCTGCTGGCCGGGCGGCACACGCGGCTTCCGCCGAAAATCCCCCGTTGACCCTGCTTTGCCCGCCGATAGGCTGCACGCCCGTTGTTTTGACCCTGAACTGATTATCGAAATCGAATCCTTATGGTGAAAGTTGCAATCAATGGTTTCGGCCGCATCGGCCGCCTCGTGTTCCGTGCGATGGTCGAGCAAGGCCTCGTCGGCAAGGACATCCAGGTCGTCGCCGTCGGTGACATCGTCCCCGCGGACAACCTCGCCTACCTCGTCAAGTACGATTCCACCCAGGGCCGGTTCTCCGGCACGGTGAGCAGCAAGAAGTCGAGCCCCGACAAGGCGGAGGACGACGTGCTCGTGGTCAACGGCCAGGACATCCACGTCGTGAGCGCGAAGAGCCCGGCCGAACTCCCGTGGAAGCAGTTCGGCGTCGATATCGTGATCGAGTCCACCGGCCTCTTCACCGACGCCGACAAGACCAACCCGAAGAGCGCGTACGGCCACATCGTCGCCGGCGCCAAGAAGGTCATCATCTCCGCTCCCGCCAAGAACGAGGACATCACCATCGTGATGGGCGTGAACCACGAGAAGTACGAGGCCGCGAACCACCACATCATCTCCAACGCGAGCTGCACCACGAACTGCCTCGCGCCGATCGTCCACGTGCTGCTCAAGGAAGGCTTCGGCATCGAGGAAGGCCTCATGACGACCATCCACTCCTACACCGCCACGCAGAAGACCGTGGACGGCCCGTCGAAGAAGGACTGGAAAGGCGGACGCTCGGCCGCGATCAACATCATCCCCTCGACCA
>JANNAJ010000622.1:0-2964 GCA_031384285.1 Verrucomicrobiota bacterium | reverse complement strand
GCTGTCCGTTGGGCAATGGCTTCAGGTCGATGATCTCGCCGTTCGGTTGGGGCGGAGTGAATGTTGGATCGATGCTCCCATCCGGGCTCAGACGCACGAGACGCCGGATAGCCCGGCCGCCCACGCCCTCAAAGAATCCGCCCACATAGGATCTTCCGTCCGGCAGCGCCGTGGCGGCCAATACAATGGTCTTGGCCCCCGTCTTGAGGAGAGGAAAAGTTGTGTCGAGCGAGCCGTCCGCATTCAGCCGGAAGAGGTTTTTGGCGGCCGAGTTGTTGTAGTTGGTGATATTGCCACCGCCGACAAGCAGGCGCCCGTCCGCCAAAAGGCCGATGCCTGCCACAGCCAGAGCGATGCCCTGCACGCCCGGTTCGAGGCGAAACGTCGCATCGAACGAGCCGTCGGCATTCAGTCGGGCCAGCCCCTTGAGGGGGCGGTCGCCGACATGCTCGAACGTGCCGCCCACCAGCAGCCGCCCGTCCGGTTGCTCGACCACCGTCCAGACGGCGCCGTCGAAGCCGGGGTGCCGAAACGTCGTGTCCAGACGTCCATCCGGCTTGATCCGGACGAGGTTGCGGGCCGGTGTCCCGTCGGCGAGCCCGATGAATCCGCCCACGATCCAGTTGCCGCTCGAGAGCGGCGTCGCGCAGAGAATCTTGGCGGGGGGAATCTCCGGAAGTTCGAACGGTGCCGAGACGAGTTCCGGGGGCACAAACTCCGCGCTGAGGCTGCCGTCCGGTCGGAGGCGGGCAAGCCCGGTGCGCCGGACGCCTCCCACCTGCGAGAAGTCGCCCGCCATCAGGACGCCGCCGGCAGGAAGGGCGCGCAGGGCGATGACCGTCCCGTTCGGCGCGGCGACCGGCAGGAGGCTTCCTGGACGTGAAGCATCCAGGACCTCCACCCGCAGCACCGCGTTTCCGATGCCGATCCGGGCGGATTCATCCGTTTCCGCGAGCGAGTCAGGCAGGGCACGGAGTTGGAGGGTCTGGCTCCGGTTGGAGGCGGTGAAAGTCAGACGGGCCGGGGTGACTTCCAAGTCGGTGCCGTGTGTCGCGGTGTCGCCTTCCATCCCGATCGCGAGATCGACTTCATGCGTTTCGCCTTCCGCCAATGGGCCGCTGAACTTGACCGTCACTTCCGCAGTGCCGGCGTTTTCTGGGAGCGACACGGAAGACTGGCTGAGGGAAATGGCCGGTTCATCGTCGTGGATGGTGATGACACACTCCGAATCGGCACTCAGGCAGTGATTGCCAACCACCCCGCCAAGGGTGAGCCGCAGTGTCTCGTCTCCTTCGATCAGGCCGTCATCCAAGATGGGGATCACCAGTTCCGCCATGGCCTGATTGGTCCCAAAGTTGACCAGAAGACTCGTGGGTCGGGTGTAATCCTGCCCGACCTTGGCGGAGCTGTTGCCATCGAACGTCACCACCACCCGGGTGCTCGTGTTCAGATCCCCGGTCCGTTGCAACGGCACCGTTACCGAACCTTCCCCTTCTGCGACCGAGAGCGAACTTTTCGCGAAACCAATCCGGCTGAGGGTTGTGCGATAGGCGGCCACGATGGGCGCCGCCCGGTTCATCGTCTGCGCGTTGTCGGCCTCGCCCGGCTGTCCGGCCGGGATTCCCAAAGGCACGCCGGCAAAGGTCAGGTTGGGATTGGAGAACAGGTTGAGCTGGATGCCGGGATCATAGGCCATCGCGGTGCGATACAGCACCCCGCCCACCTCGAACCGGCGCCCGTTGCTGTAAGGGAACAGCGCCTTGGTGGACTGGAACGCGGAGGGATAACCATGCTCAACGTCATGGCCGGCACCCAAGAAATGCCCCGTTTCGTGCATCAAGGTGAGCCCGGCATGCTCTGCCCAGCGGGAATTTCCCACGAATACGGTCCTCCGCATGACGCTCATGCACAAGTTGGGTTCGCCGCGAGGATTGCCCAGGAGGGCCGCCCCGCCGCCATAGAAATTGGCGTCGGATTCGATGACAAGATAAACGAGGTCCGCCTTGTAGTCGTTCCGGAGGGTGGCGATCCGGGAATCGGAATACATCGCGTTGATATCGGTCAACATATCGCCGCTCTCCGCCCAGGTACTATGCAGACCGATCAACACCGGATTCAGCCGCACGCCGATGAGGCTCTTGGCATAGGAGTAGTTTGCGCTGTCAATGGCTGCCCGAATGGACCGGCGCAGGCCTTCCTCATCACCCTGCGCCGCCAGCGCCCTGGGGGTGTAGAGGACGATGATGTCCACCACGGTTGGTTCTTTGGAGGGGTCCCAGATTCCGTCGGACGAGGTCTGGCCGTGGGATCGGAGGATGAACAGGAACGCGCAGGCCAGTGTGGCCGCCGCCACGTTGAGTCCCCGGCGGAGAAGTCCCCGGGGCTGTGGGGAAGGAAGTGGAAAGAAACAGTTCATGCACCCACTGCCACCGCGCTTCCGGGAAAAGGATCCGCGGAATCTTCAGAAACGTTCCGTCAGGTGGAGCGCAAGGCCTGGAGCAGTCCCCGCAGTTCCTCCGCAACGTCGCCGGCCGTGCCGACCGTCTGGCTGACCTCGTCGAGCAGGAGTTCGCGATAGCGCTGGCGGAAGCGATGGAGCAGCGACTTGAACGCGGGCAGCGTCAGACCGAGACCGATGGCGGCGTCCGCCAGCGCGGGCGGCTCTTCGCCAGCGGCCAGGAAGGGTCGCAGCACCTCGAAGCGCACGTCGGCGCGAGTGGCACATTCAACGGCGAGCCGGTCCAGCACCCGGGCCAGCAGGGTCTCGGCCCACGCCCGCTGGAACAGGTGTTCAGGCGTCTCCTGGTGCGCCGCTTCCGCCACGTAGCTGGCTTCCCCTCGCTCGGCGATCAGCGCATCGAGCGAGCCGGTTAACACGCCCCCGCCCCGCTTCTGCCGTCGGCCCTTTTGCCATTCGTTGATGAGGAACCGGTTCAGGGCGGTGAGCAGGAAGGACCGGAAGCG
>JANNAJ010000611.1:0-4634 GCA_031384285.1 Verrucomicrobiota bacterium | reverse complement strand
CGTAGGAGCAAGGCTTCCATTTCCGGGATCATGGGGACGCGTCGAACTTCGCCGTTCTTGGTGCCTGTCTCGGGATCCCCCATGACCCGAATCTTCTTCTGGTCAAAATCCACGTCAGCCCAAGTCACGTTTGCGGCCTCGCTCTTGCGGAAGCCGCCGTATGCGAAAAGACGGACCAAATCGGCGCAAGGTTTTGACCAACCACTGCCACTGGACTGGATTGCATCCACGAAGGCGGCAAATTGATCTGGCTCGGGAAGGGTCAGCTGCTTCTGGGTGACCTTGGCCCGTTTCACGAGCTTGGCAGGATTGTCGTATCGGGCACCAGACTCGACCGAGATGTCGAGGATGTGCCGAAGCAGGGAAAGGCCGTGGTTGTAGACCGACGGAGCCGCGGCCTTGGACATGCGGCCAGACCATTCTAGGCAGTCAGCCTTGGTCACTCGCCGGCAGTCTGCCGTTTCCCAGCCTGGCCAGTCAGCGACCATGCGTTTGAGCACCTCTCGGTAGTAGGCCTTGGTCCGTGGTTTCAGGTCCGGTTGCCCCTCTAGGCGCTCCATGTGGATGGCTGCAGCATCCGCGAGCGTGAGCCGTCCGCTCTTGACGCCATCGGACTTGGCGCTTCGTGCGGCCTCTTGCTTGCGAACGTCTCCCAATCGAAGCACGGCAACACTCAGAACATCGGTCTTGAGGGACTTCCAGACGAGCTTGCCGCTCGACTTGAAGCGGGCATAGTACGTGCCGTTAGGCGTGTAACGAACCAGGCCTGCGTGTGACGACTTCTGCCACCGTGTGCCTGCCTTTTTCCGGGTGGTGCTCATTTCAAATCCCGAACAGGATAGAAAATCAGTGGTGAAAGCCTGTAAAGCACCAGTTTTGAATCGTTACAACTAGTTAGTTTTAAACGGTTTGCATCCGTAGCTCAGTTGGATAGAGCATCCGCCTTCTAAGCGGATGGTCGTGGGTTCGACTCCCACCGGATGCACCATTTCCAGGCGGTTCCAGACCCGCTTGCCCCGTTCAGAGCTTCAGCTCGTCCAGCTTGCGCTGGGTTGCGTCGGCCATGAGCGGGTCGATCAACGGATCGAGGTCGCCATCGATGACCGCGGAGAGGTTGTAGAGCGTGAGATCGATGCGGTGGTCGCTCACGCGGTTCTGCGGGAAGTTGTAGGTACGGCTCTTCTCGCTGCGCTCGCCGGTGCCGACCTGCGATTTGCGCTCGGCCGCGTACTTCGCGTGCTCTTCGGCCACCTTCGCGTCGAGGAGCCGCGAGCGCAGGACCATCATGGCCTTCGCCTTGTTCTTGATCTGGGAACGCTCGTCCTGGCAGCGCACCTCGGTGCCGGTCGGCTTATGGAAGATGCGGACGGCCGAGTCGGTGGTGTTCACGCCTTGGCCACCATGGCCGCCGGCGCGGCAGACGTTGATCTCCAGGTCCTCGGGCTTGATGACCACGTCCACTTCCTGCGCCTCGGGCATCACCGCGACGGTGACGGTGCTGGTGTGGATCCGTCCTTGGGCCTCGGTGGCGGGCACGCGCTGCACGCGGTGGACGCCGGATTCGTACCGGAGCCGTTTGTAGACGTCCTGCCCGGTGACGCTGACGGTGGCGTCCTTGTAGCCGCCGAGGTCGGACGAACTGGCGTCGAGGACCTCGAACTTCCAGCCCTGCGTCTCGGCGTAGCGCTGGTACATGCGCAGGAGATCGGCCGCGAAGAGCGCGCTCTCGGCACCGCCGGCGGCACCGCGAAGCTCGAGGATGCAGTTGCGCGAATCGGACGGGTCCGGCGGCACGATGCCTTCCCGGAGGCGCATCGCGAGGCGGGTCTCAGCGGCCCCGAGGCGGACGATCTCCTCGGCGGCCATGACGGCGAGCTCGGAACCGGTCGGCTCGCTTGCGACCAACCCTCGGTTCTCGGCCAGCTCGGTGACCGTCTTCTCGTAGGCGTCGCCCTGCGCGACGAGGTCCTTGAGGCGGGAATGTTCCCGCGTGAGCTCCTGTCCCCGCTGCGGAACCGCGAAGGCATCGGGCGCGCTGAGCTGCGCCTCGACCTCGGCGAAGCGTTCCCGGAAACGGACGATGAAGGGGCGGAGATCCAAAGGCGGAGGGAGCGGGGATCGGTGCCCGACGGCCCGTGATCACCAATCAGTGGACCGGGGGCGGCGAGGGGCGGACGAAAAAAGAAAACCGCCCGCCGTCCGGGGTGAGCCGGTCGGCGGGCGGTGTCGCGGCGCAGAGCTACTTCTTCTTCTTGGTCGCGGACGCCTCGGCCTTGGCGGCCTGGGCGGCGGCGGTCTTCGCGGCGCGCTGCTGGAACTTGTCCACGCGGCCGGCGGTGTCGACGAACTTCTGCTGGCCCGTGTAGAACGGATGGGTGAAGGCGCTGATGCCCATCAGATAGAGCGGATACTCTTTCCCGTCCTCCCACGTCGCGTTGAGGTTGGTGTTCGCGCACGACTTGGTGAGGAACGACTGGCCCGAGGCCGAGTCGCGGAAGATCATCAGCCGATAGCCCTTGGGATGGATGTCACTCTGCATAAATTTTGGAGGGCGGACGCTAACAGCCGGCCCCCACGTGACAAGCGGTATTTTGCCGACACGCCGGTCCGCAAGCCGCCGCAAGCCGCCGCAAGCTCGCCGCGTCCGCCCGGGCGCCGCCCGACGGATGCCGGACCGTCCCCCGCTCAGAACCGCCACGCGAGCGGCGCGGCGGCGCGGAAATCGGGGACGTTCTGGAAGCCGCGTCCGGCGGCGCGGAGCGGGATGTCCACGCCGGCGAGCGTGCTGAAGCGGGACTTCCAGGTGAAGGCGATCTGCGGGCCGGCGTACCACGCGGTCATGCCCGTGTGCACCGACGCCTTGCCGCAGAACTCGTCCGCGCCACGGGTTTCGTACGAGGTGTTCATCTGGAGGCTCACGGTGCCGAGCCGGGAGAGCCACAAGAAGGCTCCCGGGCCTCCGGAGAGGATCGTCTCGTCGCCCGTGCGGTAGCTGCCGGCGCCTTCGGTGCGGATATAATGCTGCGCCTGCGCGTTGAGGTAGCCGCGCTTCCATCGCGCGACGCCGGTCACCCCGAAGATGCCGTCGACCGAACCCGATCCGAGCGCGATGTCGTGCAGGTGGACCCCGCTCACGACGGTGCCGAGCGCGTCGTGGTCGTGGCCGGGGGCGACGATGCTCTCGTAACGGGTGATCCGGGCCTCGAGCTCGTCGAGATGATCTGCGTCGCCGGAGGGCAGCTTGACGCCGCCGAGCAGGTTGGCGGTCAGGCTCCAGTCGCCGGCCCTATGGTCCAGGAACTGCCAGCGCAGCACCACCGCCAGGTCGCCGATACCGGTCTCCGACCCTTCGCGTCGACGCGGTGTCAGGTCGTTCTCGAGGTCCGAGAAACGGTAGCTCTCGTGGACGACCGGGAGATTCAGGCTGAGGCCGAGCTTGTCCGTGAAGTTCCAGCCGGCGACGACGTGCGTCATCGAGCGGTCGAGACGGTCGGTCACCGGGCGGTGGACCTCCTTCCCATCGAACTGCTCGGTGCCGTAGGCCGTGAATTGCTCGGCGATCGCGAAGGTCAGGCGGCTCGATTGCAAGCCTCGAGCGTCGCCGGCCCAGTAGATGGCTCAGAGATCGCACGTGGCAGCGGCCATCGGCACGGCCAAGGCGGCAAGAACGGACGCGGAACGAAACAGGGACATGGGAGCGGAACGGGACCGGGGGTTCACGGGGTCACGACGAACCGGTAGCAACGCACCACGTTGTTCGTCTCGGGGTCGAGGATGACGTAGTGGTGTCGAACGGGACCGCGTCGACGACCTAGAAAGATGTCCAACGCGGCGACCTGGGGTCGATCAAGAGGTTGGTGCTGTATCGCAGGTCGAACCTCCGGTCCGCCTGCGTGTCGAAGTGCAGGAGGAACCCGCCGAGCAGGTAGGGCTCGATCAGGTAGAACGTCGGCGTCTCCGTGGCGACAACGGCACCGGCGCCGGCAAGAGCGAGGGCCAGGGCGAGGCGGCGCGTTGGCAGCGGACGGTCAATGGCGGCTCGGCGATGGAGCGCGGAGCGACAGATAGGACGGTAGACTCCGGGCCGGATCAATCCCGGCGTGCGCCGCGCACCCGGGCCGGGATCAGGGAGCTTTCGGGCGGTTCCGGTACTTCTCGTACAGACGTGTGTGCCGGCTCTCGAGCCCGACCTCCTTGCCGGCGATCCACATCCGCGTCACGTGGGAGCGGATGTCGAGGATGTCGCCGTCGGCGACGAAGAAGCTCGCCTCCTTGCCGACCTCG
Organism: Verrucomicrobiota bacterium; assembly: GCA_031384285.1. GTDB lineage: Bacteria > Verrucomicrobiota > Verrucomicrobiia > Limisphaerales > UBA9464 > CAIVQB01. The sequence goes on along the minus strand of JANNAJ010000611.1, from coordinate 350 downwards.
AGCGATCCGAGGCGGTCCTCCACGCCCAGCATCTGCGCCGGATAGAGGGTGAGCCCGCGCAACGCCTCGTCGCGCGACAGGCCGAACGCCGCCGCCTGCGCCGCGGCGTACGGGACGTTGCGGATGCTCGACGCGCCGAAGCGGTCCGTGCCGTCGGAAAACGCGACCTTCACGCCGGCCTTCGCCAAGCGATCGGGCGCGCTGAAGTGGACATCGTACGCATCGTCGTCGCGCGCCGGCTGCGAGAAGACGTGCTCGTAGACGACGCCGACCCGGTTCGTCGCCAAGAAGTCCGCGACCCTCCACGCGTCGCGTCCGCCGGCGACCACCGACCGGAACCCGCGCTTCGC
>JANNAJ010000579.1:0-3666 GCA_031384285.1 Verrucomicrobiota bacterium | reverse complement strand
GCGCGGGCGGCCCGCCCGCGCGCCAGGTGGCGCGCATTTCGCGCGGGCGAACTGCCCGCGCACCTGTGGACTTCGATGCTCATCAGACGACAACCGCTTCCCGCCTTCACAGCAACCGCAGCCCGGCCAGCGGCAGCGTCGGGTTCGGCGTCTCCTGCGAGGTGTTGTCCACGGCGATATGGACCGCGCCGATGGACTGCAAACGCCCGGCGACTGCCTTGTGCGCCAGCGCCGGTCGGTTGCAGTCGCGGCTCAGGTGGCCGAGGTAGATGCGGTGGAGGTCGGCGTTCGCCAGCTGGGCGGCAACCTCGGCGGCGGCATCGTTCGACAGATGGCCGTGGCGGCCGAGGATGCGCTGCTTGGTGCTCCACGGGCGTTTCGTGTCCTCCTGGAGGAGCTTCAGGTCGTGGTTCGCTTCGAGCACGAGCACGTTGGCCGCCTTCACCCGTTCGAGGATGAGCTTGGTCGCGTGGCCGAGGTCGGTGAGAAAACCGATGTTGCCGGCCGCGGTCCGGAGCATGAAACCGACGGGATCCATCGCATCGTGCGGCACGCTGAAGGTCTGCACCTCCACCTCGCCCAACGTGAAAGCGGCGCCTGTCTCGAACACGGCGAACTCCAGCCGCGCAGTCGTGAACTGCCGCTCGATCGCCTCGCGGGTGAAGCGGTTCGCGTAGATGCGCGTGCCCGTCTTGCCGCACAACGCGCCGAGGCCGGCGATGTGGTCGCCATGCTCGTGGGTCACGAGGATCCCGGTGAGCCCTTCCGGCGCGCGTCCGATGCCGGCCAGGCGTTCGCGGATCTGCCGCGCGCTGAAACCGGCGTCGATGAGCAGGCGCGTCTCGCCCGCTTCGAGATAGGCGCAGTTCCCGCCGGAACCGCTGCCCAAGATGGTGAACTGCACGGACACGCCGTGAGGGTATGCAGGCGCTCCGGCGGGACGAAGTGGATTCCTCCGGACACGACGAAGACGGAAGGCTCCGCGGACTTTTGCACAGCCCGTACCGACCGACCCTAGCAAGCTCAAGTTCCGTGCCAGATCACGCACAAGGCTTGTGCGCCACGCCGACGGCGGTAATCTCGGCGCACAGACGATGTCCCAAGGCCTTCATCTATCGCAGCGCATGTCGCAGCAGATGGTGCTGTCGCCGCAGCTCCAGCAATCGCTGGCGCTGCTGCAGGCGCCGGTGCTCGAGCTGAAGGCGATGGTCGAGCAGGAGCTCCAGCAGAACCCGATGCTGGAGGAGGTGTCCGTCACCGAGACGACCCAAGAGGAGAAGGATTCCCGGTCGGACGATGCGGCCGCCCAACTGGATCCGCAGGAACCGCCCGCCGACACGCAGTACGATCCCGCCACCGAGAAGCCCGACAGCGAGCCGGTGGACCAGTTCGACGCCGACCTCCAGAGGCTGCTCCAGCTCGACCAGGAGTGGCGCGACCATTTCTCTGCCGCGAACACGGTGAACCGCTCGACCCCCGAGGACGAGGAGCGCCGGCAGTTCATGTTCGATTCGCTCACGGCCGACGCTTCGCTCCAGTCGGAGCTGCTGGACCAGGTCCGCACCTGCGATCTCGACGGACGCCTCCGCCAGATCGCCGAGCTGCTCGTCGGCAACATCGACGACCACGGCTATCTCCAGTCCGGGCTGAGCGAGCTCTCCTTCTCCACCGGCATCACGCTCGAAGAACTCGAGACGGCGCTGAAGGTCGTGCAGAGCTTCCAGCCTCCCGGCGTCGGCGCCCGCGACCTGCGCGAATGCCTCATGCTCCAGTTGGAGCGCGCCGGCCGCGAGAAGTCGCGGGAGTACGAGATCGTCCGCGACCACATGGAATCGCTGGGCAAGCGACGGTATCCGGAGATCGCCCGGCAACTGGGCGTCAGCGTCACCGAGGCGCAGCAATTGGCCGCCAACATCGGCCAGCTCGACCCGCGTCCCGGCCGCGTCTACGCGCCCGATTCCAACCAGTACGTCCTCCCCGAGGTCACCGTCCTCAAGACCGCGGATGGCGGCTACGTCGTCAACACCGAGAACGACCACGTGCCGCATCTGCGGATCAGCAACACCTACAAGGACCTCCTCTCGCAGGCCGACACCACGGCCGAGGTCCGCGAATACATCCGCGACAAGATCAAGGCCGGGAAATTCCTGATCAAGAGCATCCACCAGCGGCAGAGCACGATCCTGAACATCGCCAACGAGATCGTGAAACGGCAGAAGGCCTTCTTCGACGAGGGCGTCACGCACCTGCGGCCGATGACCATGGTCCAGGTCGCCGAGGTCGTCGGCGTGCACGAGACGACGGTGAGCCGAGCCGTCTCCGGCAAGTACATGGCCACGCCGCAGGGCATCTTCGAGATGAAGTACTTCTTCACCTCGGCCATCGCCACCGAGGGCGGCGGCACCATGTCCAACACCAGCGTGAAGACCATCCTCGCCGAGCTCATCGCCGCCGAGGACAAGGGCTCGCCGCTGTCGGACGAGGACCTCGTGGCCAAGCTCAAGGAGAAGAGCATCATGATCGCCCGCCGCACGGTCGCCAAATACCGGGCCGAGCTGAACGTCCTGCCCAGCCACCTGCGCAAAGCGTACTGAAGCGCGGTCCATCCTACCGATGAGCATCACCCGCCGCCCCTCGATCGCGGCAGGTTTCACGCTCATCGAGCTGATGGTCGTCGTCGGGATCATCGCCGTCCTCGCGGGCCTGCTCTTGCCCGCCCTCTCGTACGGACGCTTCCGGGCCAAGGTCGCGACCTGCTCGAACAACTACCGCCAATGGTGCGTCGCCTCGGCCGCGTACGCCTCCGACGACGGCAAGGGCCGTCTGCCGTCGTTCCCGCTGCCGACCGACAAGATGACGACGTACTCGGCGATCCAGGCAGATTTCGTTGCCTATGAGATGGTCCCGAGCATGGCCACGCACGGCGTCACGCTTCCGATGTGGTTCTGCCCGCTGCGGCCCGTGAGGCTGCAGATCAAGCGGGACAACTTCCGGCATCTTCGCGGGCGTGAGCTGGTCACCCTCGATGACATGGTGGACGAGCAGAAGAACGCCCAGCGAAGCGTGATCATGGGGACCGACTTCCAATGGTGGGTTCCCCGGAGGCTGGGCGATTCCTCGCTGGAATTCCCCGATCCGCAGCGGATGAAGACCCGCATCCCGGATGCCTGGCCCCGGAAGCTCGAAGATCCGACGATCTCGACGATGCCCATCATCTCCGACTGGATCCTGGGGATCTGGGATGACGACCGCACCCATTTCCTGATCAACGGCGGGTCCCAAGGCCACGTCTGGGGCGGAGACGTGCGCAACGTCAACGCCGGTTTCGCCGACGGGCATGTGGAGACACGCCCGAAGGCCCAGCTCCGATGGCAGGCGGACGGCCATGCCCCCTTCGGGTACGTCTATTGACGGGTGCGATCCGGAGTGGCGGATCTCTGTAGCGCAGACTGGTAGTCTTGTATGTCGCTTTCCCTCGTCCTTGCCCGGCGACAGCCGGACGGGAGGATGAGGCGGCGGCAGCGGTCGGCGGATGTGGGGCAGGCTGTCGAGCCTGCCGGTTCGGCGGACTTTCCAGTCCGCCGAAATGCCCGGATGTTCGCGGCGCTCGGTATGTCCACGATGTTCTTGGGACTGACAGTCCCAAGAACCGGCAGGCTCGACAGC
>JANNAJ010000524.1:0-4472 GCA_031384285.1 Verrucomicrobiota bacterium | reverse complement strand
TAGTTCGCGACGCCCTTGATGAGCGAGGGCGAACGGAACGGCGTGGTGATCGAGGCGGCCGTGTTGTTGAACAGGTCCTTGATCCCCTTCGCGGTCAACGTGTAGGAGGTGCTCTCGGTCAACGCCGAGGTGGTCAGGACGACCGTGTTGGCCGCGGAGCGCTTGACCGCCGAGACGGTCACGCCACCGGAGAGGGTGTACGCGGTCTTGGCTTCGGCGCTGGCATCCACAGCCTCAGCGAAGGTCACGACGACCGTGCTGAGATCGGTGGCGACGACCTTGGAGAAGTCGGGCGGCGCGGTGTCCACCGTGAGGGTGGCGGCATGGGAAGCGAGGCTCTTGGTGCCGACCGTGACCACGGCGCGGACCGAGGTCCCGTTGTTGGCCGCGACCTGGGCGGCCGTGGTGTAGGTGGCCGTGGTGGCGCCGGAGACGTCCGAGAAGTCCGCCGCGCCGGGGGCCTTGGTCTGCCATTGGTACTTCGCTCCGGTGCCGTTCGCGGAGACCGTGAAGGTCGCCGTCTGACCGACCGCGACCTTGGCGGCGTTCGGGTCCTTGGCGATCAGGGCGGTGCCGGTCGGGCGATACGCCTTTAGGCCGCCGACATCGTTGACCAAGATGTCCGAGGCGGCACGGGCGTACAGCTCGAGGTTGGCGCCGCCGCCGCCTTCGAACCAGATCAGGCGCAGCGGATAGACACCGGCCTCGGTCACCGTGAAGATGCCAGAGGAATCGGCGGCGCCGCGGCCACCATCGAACTCGCTGATGATGAACGAAGTCGTGTCGCTGTCGGCGACGGTGGGGATGTAGCGGTCGCCGATCTTGAGGCGGAAGCCGTCATCGCTGTTCACGATGAGGTTCACTTCACCGGCCGGGAGCTCGATGAAGGTGAGGGCTTCGCCCGCGAGGTTGTCGTTGCCGCCGGCCGTATCGAGGCCGGGGAACAGCACGTCGGGGGAGGCCGCGCCCGTGAAACGGCCGTTATGGTTAGCGGTCAGGTCGTCGGTGGCGTCCTGGTCGTAGTTGATGACCTTGGACTCGTTGTACGAGCCGTCGGCATTGGGCCCGGGGGTCACGTCGTTGTCGACGATGCCGGAGGCCGGATCCGCGGGGTCGACGAGCCGGGTGCCCGCGAGCTGCTGTTCAGCGCGGACGACGGTGTTCGGCTGGCCGGTGGAGGTGTGGACCAGGCGGAACGTGAAGCCCGGTTTGGTCTTGTCGAAGGAACTGGCGTCCGCTTTGGCGGAGGGAGGGATCACGGTGGCCGCGTTGAGGGCGCTGGAGAGGGCTCCTGCTGCCACGGCTGCCAAGACACTCCGGTATATCGCCTTCATAGAAGGCTGAGACACGAAGCTAGGTTGCATATCGTTGATCTATCGGCCGCAACGACTTGCAAAAAATCGACCCTCGACACACACGTGCCGAGGACATACGAGATCGATTTTTGCGTGTCGTAGCGAATCCAATGGGGTGAGCGGACGCTGCCCTGACTTGTCACAACAAAGCAACAAAATATGGGTGAGCTGCGGGACGGAAGGAGGGTTCAAAACTATCACGCGTCCGAACTCGGAGGGTAGCAATACCCCAAACAAGCGACCCCAAGGACAAGCGGACCCAGATCCATGCCGGCAGTCATGGGGGCGGGAGGGGTGTGGCGCGTTGCCGTTCCGCGGATCCGGGCCCTGTCCACGCCGACTGTCCCCGGGTGTGTTGAACCCGTGTCGCGCCGGTCCGGGCGCAACTCGGCGAAGCGGCGGGTTGAAGACCTGCCCTCCGTCTGCATCGCAACCGCGAGGGGCTGCCGGCTAGCCGGAGGGAAGGCTGGGAGCTCAGCGATCGCCCATCGATCGGGCCCGGCCCGCGTGTCCTAGGCGCAAGCTTTCTCCTCAGGCCGCGGCCGCCATCGGCTTGGTCTGGACCCACGGGAGCGCCTCGCCTAGCACGACAGCGCGGTTGATGGTGACCGAGGAGATGTCCGACGCCGTCGGCACCTCGAACATCACGTCCCGCATCAGTCGCTCGACCAGCCCTCGGAGGGCGCGGGCGCCGGTGCCCTTTTTGGCCGCTTGGGCGGCCAGTTCCCGTATCGCGTCGGCGGTGAACGTCAGCTCGACGCCGTCGAGCGAGAGAAGCTTGGCGAACTGTTTGACCAATGCGTCCTTGGGCTCGGTCAGGATCCGGACCAGGTCCGCTTCGTTGAGCTCATCCAGCACGCTGACCACCGGCAGACGTCCGATGAACTCGGGGATGTAGCCGTAAGACAGGAGGTCTTCCGGCTCGACGCGTTTGAGGACCTCGTGGGTCGTGATCTTGGCCGCCTGCTCGGCCTCGGCGCCGGCGGCGAAGCCCATGACCCGGCGCCCGAGCCGTCGCTGGATCGCGCGGTCCAACCCGACGAACGCGCCGCCGCAGATGAACAGGATGTCGGTGGTGTCCACCCGGATGTACTCCTGCTGGGGATGTTTGCGTCCGCCCTGCGGCGGCACGGCGCAGACGGTGCCTTCGAGGATCTTGAGCAGGCCTTGCTGCACGCCTTCGCCGGAGACGTCGCGGGTGATGGAGACGTTCTCGGTCTTGCGGGCGATCTTATCGATCTCGTCGATGTAGATGATGCCCATCTGGGCCCGCTTCACGTCGTAATCGGCGTTCTGGAGCAGCCGGAGGATGATGTTCTCGACATCTTCGCCGACGTAGCCGGCCTCGGTGATGGAGGTCGCGTCCGCGATGGCGAAAGGGACGTCGATCAGTTTGGCGATGGTCTGGGCGGCCAAGGTCTTGCCGCAACCGGTCGGCCCTATGAGCAGCACGTTGCTCTTCTGCAGATGCACCTCGTCGGGGTCCTTCGTCGCGCCGCCGTTGCTCAGGACCCGCTTGTAGTGGTTGTACACGGCGACGCTCAAGGTGCGCTTGGCGTCTTCTTGGCCGATCAGATGGGCGTCGAGATGCCGCTTGAGGTCGGCCGGCTTGGGCACGTTGAGCCGCCGGAGCTCCTTGGTGGTCTCCTGCCGCTGCTCCTTGGCGAGCACGCCTTGGCAGACGACCACACAGCCGTCGCAGATGTAGACGCCGGGGCCGGCGATGAGCTTCTTCACCTCCGAGCGGCTCTTGCCGCAGAAGCTGCACATCGTGATCTGGTTCGCTCGCGCCATCGGTCCCCACGATGCTGACGTCCGGCCCCCGACGCCAGCGCAACATGGAGCCTGATGATCGAAGGACACCTGCCTTCCGGTTGGAGGGGGCCGGATCTCTGGGGCGGGGTCGGTCCGGAGAGGTCCCGCCGGCGAAGGCGCCGCCGGAAGACCGCGGATGACGGCAGCTCACCCCGGGCCATGGAAAGGAGTCTCGATCCTCGCCGCCGGCCCGCGCCTGCTTCCTAGGGGCCGCTTCGGTCGCTCCTTTGGCGAAGATGTTCGGGGCGAACGGACAATGATGCTATGCTTGCGCCGGTGAATCCCGGACTGGTCCTTTTCTCAGCCATCTCCTTTCTCGCCTACGGGTCGGCTTGCTTTCTCTCCGCCTACATGAAGCGGGAGTTCGACCGCTACCAGATGGGTTCGCTGCGCACGCTGGTGGGTGGGTTGCAGCTCTGCGCGGCGATCGGACTGCTGGCCGGCCAGAGCCAACCGTGGATGGGACGCGCTGCGTCCGCCGGGCTTGCCGTCATGATGCTGGTCGCCGTCGGCGTCCGGATCAAGATCAAGGACACCGTGTTCCAGACGATCCCGGCGCTGATTTATCTGGCGCTGAACGCGTACCTTTGTCTGGCAGCGTTCTGACCCGACGGCGCCTCAGAACAGCGCGATCGCGGCGCACATCGCGAGCACGGCGATGGACGGCAGGGCTTTCTTGATCGGGTCCTTCGCTCTGAGGTGCATGAAGAACGCTCCCAGCATCAGCAACCCGAGGCCGATCGCGGCAGGCTGTGCGAAGCGGTGGATCCAGATGGCGGCAAGCAAGGCGAGCGCCAGTCCGACCTTGAGCACGCCGATCACGCACATGAACCAGAACGGCAGACCGTAGACGGCGAATTCCTCCCGCAGGTTCCTCGCCCCACCGCCGCGATAAGGCGTCGTTTTCCCCGACCGCAGCATCCACACGTTCAGGATCCCGAGTCCCACGACAAGCTGCAAGGCGATGAGGATGTATCCCACGGTGGTGTCAGATGAAGTGATCCGGTCGGTTCCGATTTTGAAATCTTGCACCGTTGACCGAGGACCCGCAAGCGGATCGGCGGCATCTGTCGGCGGCATCCTCTCCTCGCATCGAACGGCGGAGGCAGGCCGTGCGCAGCAGCGGCTCTGTCTGCTCGCCACGGCGGGTGGTGCCGAGCCGGGCGGGGAGGAATCCGAGGGTCCCCTTCAGCGTCCGCGACCGGAAGAAACCGTGGACGGTGCTCTTGGGAGGAAGGTCCTCGGGGAGGCTGGCCCGACGCCCCCCGAGGCATCGGCAGCAGCTTGGTCCGGATGGAACGT
>JANNAJ010000515.1:0-1539 GCA_031384285.1 Verrucomicrobiota bacterium | reverse complement strand
CTGAACGACCCGACGCTGGCCGACGACGTCCGCCAGGTGTTGCGGACGCTCGCCTCGATGGAAAAGCCGGTGGCCGCCCGTAACGGTCGCTGGTTCACCGTGCGCATCATGCCCTACCGCACGATGGACGACCGGATCGACGGCGTGGTCATCACCTTCGCGGACATCACCGTTTCCAAGACGCTGGAGGCGAGATTGCGCGTCGGCCAGGCCGGGCCCGCCAAGGATCCCGCGGTGCCCTCCGTGCCGCCGGCGAAGACCGCACCGCGAGCACCGAGGGACCGACCGAGGACCACGGCGGCCAAGACACCGCAACGGATCCGCAAGCCATGAAACGCGCCCCCCGATCCTCCGCGCCGGCCAGGACGGCCAGGACGGCCAAGCCGTCGAAGCCGTCTTCCCTGCCAGAATTCGGCCCGATGATGCTTGAGCTCAAACGCCGCGCCGAAGCCCAGATGCGCAAACGGCGGAAGGACATCCGGACGAAGCCCGGGGCCGCGGATGCCGATGCCCCGAAGGACGAGTTGGATCCGCGGCGGTTGGTCCATGAATTGGAGGTCCACCAGGTCGAGCTGGAGCTGCAGAACGCCGAGCTGAAGGCCGCCCGCGACCAGATGGAGACCCTGTTGGCAAGCTACACCGATCTCTACGACTTCGCGCCGATCGGTTACCTGACCCTCTCCGCCGACGGCACCATCCGGCAGGCGAACCTCACCGCGACCCGGCTGGTCGGGATCGAGCGCGCCCGGCTGGTGGGCACGTTGTTCGGCGTGCTGGTCGCGCCGGAGCGACGTCCGGCGTTCCATGCCTTCCTCGACCAGGTCTTCGCGGTCGAGGCCCGGCACTCGGATGATTTCGCGCTGCGGGTCCATGGCCAGCTTTCCCGGACCGTGACCATCGAGGCCCAGCGCTCCTCCGACCGGCGGGAATGTCGCGTCGCGGTGATGGACATCACCGACCGCAAGCAGGCGGAGGAGAAGGTGCACGTGTCGGAGGTCCGCTACCGCCGGCTCTTCGAGGCGGCGCACGACGGCGTCCTCCTCCTCGACCCCGGCACGCGCCGGATCACCGACGCCAATCCGTTCATGACGCAGCTGCTCGGCTACCCGCGCGACGAGCTGGTCGGGAAGGAGCTGTTCGAGATCGGTCTGCTCAAGGACGAGACCGCGAGCCAAGAGATGTTCCAGAAACTGAAGCGGAAGCACGAGGTCCGCTACGAAGACCTGCCGCTCGAAAGCCGGGAGGGGCGCCATCAGGAGGTCGAAGTGGTGGCCAACCTATACCAGGAGAACGGCCACTCGGTCATCCAGTGCAACATCCGCGACATCACGGCGCGCAAGCGGGCGGAGGGGGCTTTGCGCGCGAGCGAGGCACGCTATCGCACCTTGTTCGATTCGATGGACGAGGGCTATTGCACCATCGAGATGATCTTCGACGGGAAAGGGAAGCCGGTCGATTACCGCTTCCTGGAGATCAACCCTGCTTTCGAGAGACTGACCGGTTTGCATGGCGCGCTGGGAAAAAAGATCAGTCATTTCG
>JANNAJ010000755.1:0-6051 GCA_031384285.1 Verrucomicrobiota bacterium | reverse complement strand
CTCGGCTTCGCGGGTGCGGATGCTCGGCGGCGGCTCGGCGGCCGGGGTGAGGGCGAGTTCCGGGGTCCGGTCGGGCGCGGGAGCGGGCGCGGCTTTGGAAGCCTTGGGGGCTTTCGGAGCTTTGGCCGCTTTCGCGACGGGTACGACCGGCGCGGGTTCGGGTGCGGGCGCTGGCTTGGGAGCCGCCGGGGGTTCCGGCAGCTCGACGGCGGCGGTCTTCTTCTTGGTCACCTTGGTCGCTTTGGAGGCGGCCGAAGATTTCGGGACGGCTGGCATATCGGGAAAAATCGGTTGTTCGGTCGGCACGACGGGACTGCGACTCAACGTACTCGGAGGGACGACGCGGAGGGTGCGAAACGGATTCGACCGACCGGGGGAGAACCTGGGGAGCTACCTTGCGGGGGATACCCTGACGTGCTTGCGGACTGAAAATGGCGCGGAAGCCCGGCCGCGCAAGGCAAATTTCCTCGGCGCGTCCGGGCTTCGTTACCGCATGGGCCGTGTCCTCGCCGTCGAGGCTTCAGTACGGCAGCGGGAACCGGGCGGTGAGCGCGTGGACGCGGTCGCGGACCTTGTGCGCGGTGGCCGGGTTGGCGATGTCGAGCAGCACCTCGCTGATCATGTCGGCGATGGCGGCCATCTCGGCCTCCTTCATGCCGCGCGTGGTCACCGCCGGCGTGCCGAGGCGGACGCCGCTGCCCTCGAACACGGAGCGGGTCTCGAACGGGATGGTGTTCTTGTTGGTGGTGATGCCCGCCTCGTCGAGCGCGAGCTGGCACTGCTTGCCGCCGAGGCCGCGGGCCCCGACGTCCACGAGCATCAGATGGTTGTCGGTGCCGCCGGAGACGAGGCGGAAGCCGTTGCGGACCATGCCGGCGGCGAGCGCGCGGGCGTTCGCCACGATCTGCGTCTGGTAGGCCTTGAACTCGGGCTGCAGCGCCTCGTGGAAGCACACCGCCTTGGCCGCGATGACATGCATGAGAGGCCCGCCCTGGATCCCGGGGAACACCTGGGAATCGATCGCCTTGGCGAACTGCGCACGGCACATGGTCAGGCCGCCCCGCGGACCGCGGAGCGTCTTGTGCGTCGTGGTGGTGACGAAATCGGCGTGGGGGAACGGGCTCGGGTGCACGCCGGCGGCGACGAGGCCGGCGATGTGGGCGATGTCGGCGAGCAGCAGGGCTCCGACCTCGCGGGCGATCTCGCCCATGCGCGCGAAGTCGATGACGCGCGGATAGGCCGAGGCGCCGACGGTGATCATCTTCGGCTTGTGCTCGCGGGCCTGCGCGGCGAGCTGGTCGTAGTCGATCAGCTCGTCGGACTTGCGGACGCCGTAGTGGACGATCTCGAAGAACTTGCCGGAGAAGTTCGCCTTGTTGCCGTGCGTGAGATGGCCGCCGTGCGACAGGTCCATCGTCAGCAGCTTGTCGCCGGGCTTCAGCATGGCGAAGTACACGGCCATGTTCGCGCCGGAGCCGGAGTGCGGCTGTACGTTGGCGTGCTCGGCGCCGAAGAGCTGCTTGGCGCGGTCGATGGCCAGCTGCTCGGCGACGTCGACGTTCTCGCAGCCGCCGTACCAGCGCTTGCCGGGATAGCCCTCGGCGTACTTGTTGGTCAGCACGCTGCCCTGGGCCTCCATCACGGCGGGGCTGGTGAAGTTCTCCGAGGCGATGAGCTCGATGTTCTCGAGCTGGCGTCGGCGCTCGTGGGCGATGACTTCGGCGATGGCGGGGTCGATGGAGGCGAGTTTCAAGGACATGGGAGATTCGATCTTGTTCACGCGGCGCTCATGGCGGCCGCCTTCAAATCCGGCACGGACAAAGGTCTCGAGGATGCGCGCGGCCAGCTCCGGCGTTGAGGTCTTGGCGCCGAGGCAGAGCACGTTGGCGTCGTTGTGGCGGCGGCAGAGCGATGCGACCTCCTCGGTGGTCGCCAGCGCGGCGCGGATGCCCGGCACTTTGTTCGCGGCGATGCTGATCCCGACGCCGGTCGAGCAGCAGAGCAGTCCCAGGTCGGCCTCGCCGTCGGCGACGAGACGGGCCACGGCCTGCGCGTAGTCGGGATAATCGGTGGATTCGGCCGTGTGGGTCCCGATGTCCTCGAAGTCGATCCCGAGCCGCTGGAACACGGGCTTCATCGCCTCCTTCAGCGCGAGCCCGGCGTGGTCGGAGCCGATGGCGAAGCGCAGCCGGCGGCGGGTCGCGCCCGGATCACCGGTGATGGACCCGAGCGCGCTGGCGATGCCGGACGCGATCTGGTCGCGGCATTCGCGGTAGCCGGAAAGAGGACCGCCGATGGGGTCGCTGATGTCCTTGTCGTGCTCTTCGAGCCGGTCGTCGAACTCGCGGAGCACGAAGGTCTTCTCCGCCGCCTCGGGATAGAGGAACCCGACGCCTTCCACGTGGCCGAAGGTGAGGCCGAAGATGTGGTCCGCCTCGCGCACGAGCTTTCCGCTGAGCATCTGCGAGCGGTGACCGGAGATGTCGATGCCGACCTCCTTCATGGCGGTCACGCCGTGGGCGCTGGGCGGTTGGCCGTTGATGGCGCCGATGCCGGCCGACACGATCCGCCAGCCGGGCTTGTCGGCGAGGGCACGCCGCGCCAACGCCTCCGCCATGGGAGAGCGGCAGGTGTTGCCTGTGCAGACGAACAGGATGGTCTTCATGCCAACGGTCGAGGCGGGAAAGTGGGATCCAACCGGACGACGGTCAACGGCGGATCGCAGCTGTGGCGGATCGCAGCGGGGCGGCGCGTCCGCGTCCCTGTACGTCGCTTGAGAGCCGGTTTGAAGATGCCGGCTGGCCAAGTAGGACAGGTTTCCAACCTGTCCATCCGCGGGCTTCCAGCCCGTAGAGCCGCCGGGCCAACGTGGGACGGGAAGCCTCTGCCAGACAGGCCGGAGGCGCTGTCTGGTTTTCAGACAGGCTTTCAGCCAGAACCATGCAGTAGAGGTTCAGGGGAGCGGGCCACCGGCTCGTTGTTGCGGGCCCTCGCCGACCGCTCTCGGTGCGCCGGGATTGCACCCGTTGATCCGCACGCTGGCGGTGCCGAAACTCGGCGGCAAGTTGCCGCCGAGAACGGCCAAGTTGGCCGTGCCACCCGGATCCATCTGCGTGGTTCCGGCTCAGATCGCGTCATGGCGGCCGGAGCGCCGGGACGGCCACGGATCCCAAGCCGCGCCGGCCCGGGCTTCCTGGACCCGGTCACATGCGTTTTTGGTGATGCTCCAACAGGCAGTCGAAACCGCCCAGGTCGACCATCTGTCCGGAGACCCTCCGCAAACCGCGCGGCGGGACGTTGATGGACACCGGGTTCGGGAAGATCAGCTGGCCGCCCGGCTTCAGCACGGTCGCGGCGACGGCCATCATGTCCGCGATCAGTCCGTGAAGGTCGGGGATGCGGATGCGCCGGCCCATCGGCGGATTGGTGATCACCAGGTCGACCGTCTCCGGCCCGAGCCCCGGGATGCGCGCGAAGTCCCGGAAATCGGCCTGGGTGAACTGCGCTTGGACGCCCGGTAGCTTCGCGGCATCGAAGTTGAGCCGGCTGATCGCCAGGGCTCCGGGGCTGAGGTCGGTGCCGTGGACCTGCCGGACCCCGCCGAGCAAGGCGCGCTCGACCAGTTCGAGCCCGGAGCCGCAGAAGGGGTCCCAGATCACCGCGTCGCGCAGCGGTCCGGCCATCCGGGCCATGCAGGCGGCCAAAGGCGGATGCGACGCCGCCGGCACGTCGCCGACGCGGTAGTAGAGCCTTGGATCCGGCGTGAGATGCGGCACGAGCTCGGCCGTGGCGCCGTCCTCCGCGGGATGGACGGCGATGGTCCTGGGCGCGCGGCTCGGGTCGTTGAGGATCTCCGGGCAGCGCGCGTAGGCCAGGTCGGCGACGAGCCGGACGCCGGCGCGCCGATGGCCCGAGCCCACGAAATCCAGCCGGTAGCGGATGGGTCCGCTGGTGAGCTGTCGCAGGAGGCGCAGCGACCGCGGCGAAGCGATGACCGCGGCGATCGTCTCGGCGGATCCCCGGTCGTCCCCGTCGCGGACCGGCCCCAGGACCAGGCCCATCGTGTCGAAGCACCGGAGCTCATACAGGTCGGCCAACGAGAAGGGCGCGACCGGCGCGAGCACGACCAGACCTCCGGTCACCGCGACGAGCTCGAACCGCCGGCGCTCGCGGATGCGTCCGGCCACCTCCGCGGCGACGATTGCTTCCAGGCCGCGGCGACCGCGCAGATGGATCCGCAGGTCGTCGATCTCGGTGACGACGGCCTTCATGTCGATCGCGCCGGGGTCGAGATCGCGGGCCAGGCGCGCTTTCACCCGCTGTTCGGTGGGCCGGAGCAGTCCGTCGCCGCCGGCCTGCATCTCGGCGAGCGTGGCGGCGCCGCCGATCTTGCCGAGGGCTTCGCCCAGGGCCTTCTTCTCGCGTCCGGTGGTGCTCGTGCGCAGCAGCGACAGCATCTCGGCCTCTTCGCCGGCGCCGGCGCCGAGCAGCGGGAGCGCGGCGGTGGCGTAGCGCCGGACCTTCTCGCTCGGGTCCTGCAACAACCGGCGGAGCCACGGCCGCGCCGCGTCGCGCTGCGCCGCGGTGCCCGATGCCGAGAAGACCGTCCCCACCGCGCGGATCACCGAGACGCGCTCGATGCGTTCTTGCGGCGCGGCGCGGTCGAAACGCGGCACTTCGACCGTCCACAACTGCTCGCACGACAACTCGCGCAGCTGGCGGTAGAGGTCTTTGCCGGCCTGCTTGGCGCGGCTCTTCGGATCGGATTCGACGGGCATGGATGACGGTGGAGGACAAGCCCGCGGGCCGCGGGGCTGTCGACTTCCGAAGACCGACCCTGCCCGGAACCACTCCGGTGAGCCATCGCGAACTCGTGCGCGGGTGCGTCCGGGCGCATCCGCGCACTACCCCGGATCGGTAGGGACGCGCTGCCGCGCGTCCGTGAGATGCCGACGGCCAACGTCGCAGCCGGCCGAAGTATCGGCGGCGCGGCAGCGCCGCCCTACCTCGGTGGCAGTGTGAAGATGCACGGGTGCCTCCGAGGAAAGCGCTCGCCGCCTCCGTCCGGCGTGGCGATTCTCCGCGGCCGCGGTCCGGAAGGGGCCGCACCGGACCCCGATGACAGCCACATTCTCGCCCCAAGCCCTCATCTTCGATTGCGATGGAACCCTCGCCGACACCATGCCCCAGCACTGGCGGGCGTGGCAGGAGGTGACCGCCCGCCATGGCATCCATTTCCCGGAGGACCGTTTCTATTCGCTCGGCGGCGTGCCGACCCGCGACATCGTGCGGATGTTGGCGACGGAGCAAGCGCGGCCGGACATCGATCCGTTGGCGTTCGCGAAGGAGAAGGAAGAGGCCTACTTCCAGCTCTTCGAGCACATCGGCCCCGTCGAAGAAGTCGTCGCCATCGCCCGCGAACACCGGGGCAAGCTGCCCATGGCCGTCGCCAGCGGTGGTTCGCGACACGCGATCACCAAGGTGCTGACGCATCTCCGCATCGTGGATTGGTTCGGCGCCATCGTGACCAACGAGGACGTGGTGAACCAGAAGCCCGCCCCCGACATCTTTCTGGAGGCCGCTCGCCGGCTCGGCGTCGAACCGCGGTCCTGCCGCGGTTACGAGGACACCGACCTGGGCATGACCTCGATCCGGTCCGCCGGCATGGATGCGGTGGACATCCGCCACTTTACAAGAGGGGTGAGGTGAGAGGAGGCGTCGGTGATCAGTGATCAGTGGTCAGTAATCAGTAATCAGTGATCAGTGATCAGTGATCGGTGGGCGGATGGGTGAACGGTGGAAGGGACGGAGGTTCTCTGTGGCGACCTAGCTGTCCGAGGCGTTTCCTCCTTTGCCTGGGCTTCCCGCGTCTTGGAGATCGGTGTCCATCGGTAGGTCGGAACAAAACGGCGGCGACTCTTTCAAGCCGCCGCCGTCTTCGATTGTTGCCGAAACCGCCAAGGGCCGTGGTCACCGGGCCCGGTCCGCGAGGCGGGGTCAGGCTTGGGTCTTCCGGCGGGCCTGCCAGATCAGCGCGGCGAGGCCGACGCC
>JANNAJ010000471.1:0-2173 GCA_031384285.1 Verrucomicrobiota bacterium | reverse complement strand
TCGTTGTTCGAGAGCAAGACGCAGAACCGGGGCACGCAGAGCCGGACCACCCAGAACCAGGGCAGCGCGCTGACCACCCGCCAGACGCAGAACCAGAACCAGAACCGCGGCACGACCACTGGCTTCGGCCAAGGCGGCGGCGCCGGCCAGACCGGACGTCAGAACTAGGACACCCTTCCATGCACACCACGATTCTCTCGCCGGTCGTCCTCCCTCGTTCGCTCGCGGTCTTGCTGCTCGGCGGCCTCCTCGCCATCCCGGCCCTTGCCCAAGCCCAGGGCCAGAACAACGGTGCCGCAGGACGCCGCACCGGCGGCAGCACCATGGCCCGCGAGTATCCCAGCAACACCCAGGTCGGCGAGGCGGTCATCTCCGTCGACCCTGAGACCCGCAAGGTCGTCGTCGTGACCGACGAGGAGACCAACCTCCAGATCAAGGAGGTCATCCAGAGCCTCGACCAACCGCGGCCACAGGTCTTGATCAAGGTGGTGTTCCTCGAGGTCTCCCACAACGATGGCCTCGACTTCGGCGTCGAAGGCGGACGCTCCCAGAACATCGGCGACGTCGGCGTCGGCAAGTTCGCCAATTCCTTCGGCCAATCCGGCATCGGCGGCTCCTCCAGCAACGCGGTGCTGAACTCGATAGGGCAGAACGTCAGCGGCTTCGGTCCGACGCCGCCGGGCGCCGGCCTTTACCAGCTGCTCGGCTCCGATTTCGAGGTCACGCTCCGGGCGATCGCGCAGGCCGGAAACGCGGAGATCCTCTCCCGGCCGTCCATCCTCACCCGCAACAACCAGCCGGCGACGATCAGCCTCGGCCAGCAGGTCCCGCTCGTGAGCAACACGCGTTTCGACGCGGTCAACGGACAGATCAACACCGTCACCTACCAGAGCGTCGGCATCATCCTTCGCGTCACGCCGTTCATATCGAAGGACGGTATGGTCGAGATGATCGTCTCCCCCGAGACCTCGCAGCTCGCGGACCGGAGCCAGTGGGTGCCCATCTCCAAGGATGCCCTCGCGCCGGTCATCAACTCGCGCGTCGCCGACACCGTGGTGATCGTGCCCGACGGCCAGACCGTGATCATCGGCGGCCTGATGCAGACGCAGCAGACCATCTCCGAGAGCAAGGTCCCCCTGCTCGGCGACATCCCTTGGCTGGGAAATCTCTTCAAGAGGAAGCAGAAGCAGGACAACAAGACCGAGCTGATGATCTTCCTCACGCCGCACATCGTGCCTGCGGCAGGCCAGCTCGTGGCGCTCACCGCGAAGGAACGCGCGGAGGCCACCCTCAAGCCGCGGTCCATCTCCGAGGAGCAGCTCGAGAAAGTGCTCGGCGGTCTCCCGTCCAAGAAGGCCGAGGACGTCGGCAAGCCCGCTCCGAAAAAGAAGAAGTGAGGTGTCGTCGGCGACCGTGGGTCCGCCATCGCGGCCGGCACGGAGGGACGAGCCGCCAGCACACCACCGCCGCCGGACAGTCGAGGAATCCAGCCAGGACGGCAATGTCTTGGTCGTGCCCTTTTTCGGCAGAAATGTCTGATTCGCGGGCGCTGCCGAGTCTTTGGAACACCGCCCCCGACCAGCGCCATGACGGCGGATACTCGTGTCCGCCACTGCGGACTGCGCCCTGATCGAACTCCGCCGTTGCGGATGTTGAAGCCCTCGGCTACCAATTGGCTGTTCCGCGGGTGTGGTTCAATGGTAGAACGTGGGCTTCCCAAGCCTGAGACGAGGGTTCGATTCCCTTCACCCGCTCCAATCTTTGTAAGTATCTCTCCAGCAGCAACCTCTGCGAATCGCCCTTTTGGTCAAAGGTTAAAACGGGAATAAAAACGGGAATGGCGGGTTCGGTTTTGCGCCTGAAACGCAGCAAAAACCCTTGTGTTTACAGGCGATTGCGAAGACGGCTTGGACAACGAGAACGGGAATTTTCAGGTCGGTTGTCGCTCGCTTCGCTTCACCCCGGGAACTGAACCTTCTTGGCGGATCTGTATCGGTATTCGCCCTGCGTGACCCGAAAGCTGGACCGCGTTTCGCTGCCATCCTTCGCCGGACCGCACTCACCAGGATTGGCGGTCGGCCGTTTTGCTCTCTTGGCCAGCGCCGGCCTCGCTCCATTCTCTAGGAGGTGAGGCGGGCCCACGCTGACGCGGAGTGATCCCACGGACGGCTTC
>JANNAJ010000466.1:0-12390 GCA_031384285.1 Verrucomicrobiota bacterium | reverse complement strand
AGTTCAGCGAGGTCCCGCACGGCCGGCCGGCGAAGCCGGTGGCCGTCTCGGCGGATCCGAACGCGGCCGTGTTGAAGGCCGGGCTCGTCGGTTACAACAAGAGCTGCAAGGACTGCCACCAGCCCGACGGGAATGGAAATGCTTCGCTCAACATCCCGCCGCTCGCCGGATCCGATTGGGTCTTGGCCGAAGCGCCGAGCCGTATCGTCCGCATCGTGCTCCATGGCTTGGGAGGTCCGGTTAAGGTAAAAGACACCGTGTGGAGCGGTGGAGCGATGTACGCTCAGCTCAAGACCGTGGAGAACCCGGAGCGGCTGACCGTGGAGGAGATCGCTGCGGTGCTGAGCTATGTCCGCAACAGCTGGGGCAACAAGGCCAGCTTGGTGTCGACCGAACAAGTCGCGGCCATCCTGAAGGAGACCGAGAAGCGTTCGGATCCGTGGACCGCCGACGAGCTGCTCAAGATCCCGCTGGCTGCCGGTGCCCCCGCCATGGCGGCCCTCACTCCCGACCAGCTGAAGCTAGCCCTCAAGGCGCTTCCCGCCGACGCGCTCGAGGCGCTGCTCAAAGACGTCAAGAAGTGACTCCGAGCGGTCGACCGGGAATCCGAGTTCGACGGTTCCGGCGCTTGTCGGAAGTGCCGCCCCTCTGACCGGTATCCCTCGACCGCGATTTTGGTCGGGAATCGGCGGGTTGACCTCGTTCCGCGACTTCAGCTACCTGCCAGCCCAGCTGGCGCTTGCCCGACCGGCCTTACGCTGCTCTTGTCCGAGGCAACGAGCATGAAACGACATCTCCTCCTGCCGCTCGCGCTGGTCGCCGCCGCGCTGCCCGCCTTCGCCCAGCAGATCCCCGTCGTCGAGAAGATGCTACCTAACGGGTTCAAGCTCCTCTTGGTCGAGCGCCACGAGGAGCCGCGCATCGCCGGCGGATGGGTCGCCCACGTGGGCAGCGCGAACGAGCGCCCCGGCATCACCGGCATCGCGCATCTCTTCGAGCACATGATGTTCAAGGGCACGCCGACGCTCGGCACCAAGGACGCCAAGCGCGACCTCGAGATCATCGCCGAACAGGAGCACATCCGCGACGGGATGCGGGCCGAGGAGGCCCGGATGCGCGATGCCTGGCGCCGTGGCGAGCTCGAGGACGTGTCCCGGCCGGAATCCAAGACCGAGCGGTGGAAGGAGCTGGAGGCGGATTTCAAGAAGCTGATCGACGAGCAGCGCGGGTTGCTCGTGAAGAACGAGTTCGACCGCATCTACACGACCGCCGGCGCGTCGGGCATGAACGCCTTCACCACGGAGGACATGACCGGCTATTTCATCAACGTCCCGGCGAACAAGCTGGAACTGTGGGCGTGGATGGAGAGCGAGCGGTTGTTGCGCCCGGTCTTCCGCGAGTTCTACGCCGAGCGCGACGTGGTGTTCGAGGAGCGCCGCATGCGCACCGAATCGACGCCGCTCGGGAAGTTCGCCGAGCAGTTCAACTCCATGTTCTGGCAGGCCCATCCTTACCACTGGCCGGTCATCGGTTGGCCGAGCGACATCCCGGCGATCTCCAAGAAGCAGGCCGACGAGTTCTACGCGCTCTATTACCAGCCGCAGAACATCACCCTCATCCTCGTCGGCGACTTCAAGGCGGACGAGGCCGAGGCGATGGTGCGCCGGTATTTCGGTCGCATCCCGAAGGGCACGCAGCCCGCGCCCGACGTCGGCACGCTCGAGCCGCCCCAGCTCGCCGAGAAGCGCATGGATGCCGAGGCGGAGACCAATCCGCAGGTGGACGTCCTCTGGCACACGGTCGGGTTCGGCCACAAGGACAGCTACCCGTTGGACGTCCTGCAGCAGCTGCTCTCGACCCGCACCGGCCGCCTCTACAAAGGGCTCGTGCTGGGACGCGAGGTGGCGACCGACACCAGCGCGCAGCAGAACTCGCAGAAGTGGGGCGGCGCCTTCGACATCAGCGGCGAGTCGAAGGACGGCAAGACGCCGGCGGACGTCGAGGCGGCGATCTACGAGGAGCTGGACAAGCTGAAGGCGGAGCCGGTCCCGGCCGAGGAGCTGCAGAAGGTGAAGAACCAGTTCGCCGCGGCGGAATATCGCAAGCTCTCGGCGAACATGCCGATCTTCCAGCAGGTGCTTTTCAACGAAGGCCTCGGCGGCTGGCGCGAGGTCAACGAGGGCGGGCCCAAGATCCAGGCCGTCACCGCGGAGGACGTGCAGCGGGTGGTGAAGAAGTACTTCACCAAGGAGAACCGCGCGGTCGCCACCTACAACCGCAAGGCCGGCAGCGGAGCGAAGGACGAGGACCCCGACCTCGTCGGCCTGAGCGCGGAGCAGAAGCCCGTCGTCCGGCGCATCGCCGAATCGCTGAAGGGCGAGACCGACGCGGCGAAGCTCAAGGAGTCCGCCGACAAGATGGAGGCGCAGGCCGCCACCGGCGACCCGAAGAAACAGCAGCTCCAGAAACTCATCTTGAAGAAGGTCCGGCAACGCGTCGCGGAGCTGGAGAAGAAGTGAACCGCTGAACGCGTGATGAACATGAACCCGAGGATCCTTTCTCTCGCCGCGGCGCTGATGGCCCTGTCGCCCGCCTTCGCCGCCGACATCCCCGACCGGCCGGAGAAGCTCAGCTTCCCGCCGCTCACCTTCGAGCCGCCGAGCGCCGCGCAGTCCCGCGTGCCGCTCAAGGCCGGGCCGGTCGCGTACGTAGTGCCCGACCGCACGTTGCCGCTCGTGAACATCAGCATCCTCGTCCGGACGGGGAACTACCTCGACCCGCAGGGCCGGGAGGGCGTCGCGGAGTTCACCGGTTATCTCCTGACCCGCGGGGGCACGAAGTCGAAGACCGCCGAGGATCTCGAGGAGCGCCTCGCATTCCTCGCCGCGGGCCTCGGTTCGGGCGTGGGCGACGACCAGGGCAGCGTCAACCTGAACCTGCTCTCGAAAGATCTTCCCGAAGGCCTCGCCATCCTCCGCGAGGTGCTCACCGCGCCGCGCTTCCAGCAGGACAAGCTCGAGCTCTACCGCCAGCAGAACCTCCAAGGGATGAAGCAGCGGAACGACGACTCCACCGCGATCGAGGGCCGCGAGAAGGAGATGCTCGCCTACGGCACGAACTTCTGGGCCTGCCGCCACACGACCCAGAAGAGCGTCGCCTCGATCACTGCGGACGACCTGCGCGCCTTCCACAAACGGTGGTTCCATCCGGCGAACTTCGTCGTCGCCGTGAGCGGCGATTTCGACCGCGCCGATATGGTGGCGAAACTGGAGGCGCTCTTCGCCGATTGGCCCTCCAAGGGCGAGGTCCCGCCGCCGGTCCCGACCGATATCGTGATGGCCAAGCCCGGTGTCTACATGGTGGACAAGGACGTGAACCAGGGCCGCGTCTCGGTGCTGCTGCCGGGCGTGCACCGCGACGACCCCGACATGCCGGCGGTGATGGTGATGAACGACATCCTCGGCGGCGGCGGCTTCACCTCCCGCATCATGAACCGTGTGCGGTCCGACGAGGGCCTCGCCTACGGCGCCGGCAGCGCATTCCCGGCCGGCGTGCATTACCCGCTCGCCTTCCAGGCCGGCTTCGCCTCGAAGTCCGGGACCGTCGCCTATGCGACGAGCATCGTGCTCGAGGAGATGAACCGCATCAGCTCCACGCCGGTGAGCGACCAGGAGCTGGACACGGCGAAGCGCTCCTTCATCGACACCTTCCCGGAGAACTTCAACACCAAGGGCAAGGTCGCCGGGTTGTTCGCGCGCGAGGAGTTCACCGGTCGCTACGCGAAGAAGCCCGACCACTTCGCCACGTGGCGCGGCCGCATCGAGGCGGTGACCAAGGAGGACGTCCAGCGCGTCGCCCAGAAACATCTGCATCCGGAGAAGGCGGTGATCCTCGTCGTCGGCCAGAAGCAAGAGATCCTCAAGGGCAACGCCGGTCATCCCGTCGAGCTCAAGCAACTGGCGAGCGGCCGGTTGACCGAGCTGCCGCTCCGCGACCCGCTCACGATGGAGCCGATGCCGAAGGAGAAGGCGGAGAAAAAGGTGGAGTGAACTTGGGCCGGGCCGCCGTCCGCTGAAAACAGTCACGCCGGGAGCGCGGACTTTCTGGTCCGCAGCTTGGCTGGGTACGCGCGGGCGGACGGGAATGTCCGCGCTCCCGACCACGCAAGGCTCGGCTCCCGTAGCTGTGCTTGCCAAAGCGCGGTGGCTGCCCGGTCACCAACGCGCCTGCGCTTTGGCAAGCGCAGCTACGAGGACGGCCGGCTGCGCGCGAGCCGCGGGACGAGCGGCACGTCGGCGAGGAGCAGCGCCTCGGCCTCCACGCCGTGCGGGCCGGTGAGCACCGGCTCTCCGTCGGGTCCGACCAGCAGCGAGTTGCCGATGCAGCGGCGTCCGGTCCAAGGGCCGCCGGTGATCGGGCCGACGTTGCTCACGCCGGCGATCCACAGGCGGAAGTCCCGCGCGACCGGACCGTAGTTGTCCCGCCACAACGGGCCGTAGGGCTCGCGGGCGTTGTCATGGTCGGCGGGCACGGCCCACGCGCAGGGTGAGAGGATGAGTTCCGCGCCCATCAACCCGAGGGTGCGGCCGACGACCTGGCCGGGCGCGAAGGCGTCCGCGCAGATCATCACGCCGATCCGGCCGAACGGTGTGTCCACGACCCCGAGCCGGTCGCCGCGTGCGTAGAAAGCGCGGCCCATCTCCAGCTCGTTGAGCTTGCGATGATGCAGCAGCAGGCCGCCGTCAGGCCCGATGAGCACGGCGGCGTTGAAGACCTTCCCGTCGGCAAGTTCGGTCATTCCGGCACAGACGAACAGGCCGTGTCGCGACGCCGCGTGCCGCAACCGCTCGAACGGCGCGCCGCCGGGGACCGGTTCCGCTTCGGTGAGCGCCGAGGGATGCGTCCAGCCGAGGTCGAGCGCCTCGGGCAGGACGACGATCTGCGCACCGGCCGCCGCGGCTTCCGCGATGCGGGCGCAGGCGCGGGCGAGGTTGGCTTCCTTGCGCCCGCCTTCCACGAGCATCTGGGCCATGGCGAGCCGCACGGTTGAAGGCATGGCGGAGCTTCGGCCGGCGGACCTCCGGACGGCAAGCTCGCGACGGGGGCGGCGGCGGTTGCGCGGTTGCGCCGACCGCGGCGCGGCCCACACTGGACCCGCGTGAACGACCGCGCCCCGAACGCTGCAACCGGCCCCGGCCAGATCCCTCAGGGACTCGGCGCGCTCTACTGGTTCTCGGCGTTGAACGCGCTGTCGTTCCAGCCGGTGCTGAGCAGCCCGATGGTGCTCTACGCGAAATCGCTCGGCGCGAGCGCGACCGTGCTGGGGATCCTCGCGGGGATGATGCCGTTGCTGGTCATCACCCAGTTGCCGGCGGCGCGGTTCGTGGACCGCATCGGCTACCGGCGGTTCGTGCTCAACGGATGGAGCGCACGCGTCGGGGTCGTGTTCCTCATCGCCGCGGTGCCGCTCACCAGCGGGTTCCTCGACGCGCCGACGCGGTTGGTGCTCGTGCTCGCGCTGCTCTTCGTCTTCAACACCATCCGCGGCATCGCCAGCTGCGCGTGGCTGCCGTGGATCATGGAGCTCATCCCGGCGGCGGCGCGGGGCCGGCACTTCGCCCGGGACCAGTTCTGCATGAACGGCGCGAGCATGTTGTCGTTCGCCTTCGCCGCGCTGGTGCTCGGCGCGCACGGCGAGGCGTGGCAGTTCACGCTGGTCTTCCTCACGGCGGCCCTCGCCGGTGCAGCG
This sequence comes from Verrucomicrobiota bacterium, assembly GCA_031384285.1. Taxonomy (GTDB): domain Bacteria; phylum Verrucomicrobiota; class Verrucomicrobiia; order Limisphaerales; family UBA9464; genus CAIVQB01. Next base: position 6,641 of record JANNAJ010000466.1, on the reverse strand, counting down.
AGCTTGCCGGCGTTGGACCGCGTGCCGGACGTCCCCCCGCCGCACAATCCCGACGCCGGCCGCGGCCCGGTGCCGTGGCTCGAGCTCGCGTCGCATCCCCCTTTCCGCCGGCTGCTGGAGCTCAACTGCGTCTGGTCGCTCGCGTACGGCGGGCTCACGACGTTCGTGGTGAAGTACCTGAAGGACGGAGCCGGCCTGCGCGCGGACCTGATCCTCTACTTCATGTCCGCGTCGTTCGTCGGCGGGCTCGCGTCGCCGTGGCTGGCCGGACCGCGGCTCGACCGGCTGGGCAGCAAACCGATGCTGGGCTTCACGATGGCCGTCGGCTTCCTCATCGGCGCCGGCTTCCTGGTCGCGTCGGGCGGGCTGGTCGCACCGGATTGGAGCTTCGCGCTGCCGTTGATGATGATGCTCGGGCTGGTCAACGCGTTGTTCTCCGCGGCCAACAACCGGCTCGCGATGCACATCGTGCCGAAGCAGGGGCGCAACCACTTCTTCGCGCTCTTCATGGTGGTGTGGCAGATCACGCTCGGGTTGTCGCCGGTGCTCTGGGGCCTGCTGATCGACGCCATCGGTGATCGGGAGGCGACGGCGCTCGGCGTGGGCTGGAACCGCTACAGCGTCTTCTTCGGACTGGTGGCGCTGGTGTTCGCCGCGGCGTTCGCGTTGTGCCGTCGGCTGGAGGAACCGCGCGCCGCGGAGGTCCATGCGCTCGTGCGCGAGCTGCTGGTGGACGAACCGCGCCGCTGGTGGACCCAGGTGACCGGGCGATAGGCCGGATCCGACCGTGCCGCCCGCGGTTCACAACCCGCTCGGGTGGTCGATGAAGACCCACGGCAGGCGGAACTTCTTCGCCAGTTCCGCGGCGAGAGCCTTCACGCCGAATGTCTCGGTCGCGTAGTGGCCGCCGTAGAACGCGTTGATCCCGACGTCCTCGGCGAGCGCGAAGGTCCAGTGCGGCCCCTCGCCGGTGATGAAGGTGTCCACGCCCTCGCGGGCGGCCTGCGGCAGTTCGCTGCCGGCGCCGCCGGTGCAGATGCCGATGCGGCGACAGACGTCCGGCCCGCCGGGCAGCACCTTCACCGGCGCTCCGAGCACCTCGGTGAGACGTGCGGCCAGGGCCTCGCGGGCGAGCGGTCGCGCCAGCGCGGTCTGCACGCCGAGGAACGCGCCCTTGCTGGCGAAGAACGGCTTGAGGCGCTTGAACCCGAGCGCGGTGGCGAGCTGCGCGGCGTTGCCGATCTCCGGATGGCCGTCGAGCGGCAGGTGCTGCGAGTAGACCGCGAGGTCGCCTTGGAAGAGCCGGCGCATCAGTGCTTGGCGGCGGCCGGTCCACGGCAGCGTCTGTCCCCAGAACAGCCCGTGGTGCACCAGCAGCAGGTCCGCCTTCGCCGCGATCGCGAGCTCGACGGTCGCGAGCGAGGCGTCGACGGCGGCGGCGATGCGCGTGACGCGGCCGGAGTTCTCGGCCTGGAGGCCGTTCCAGGCGCGGTCGTAGTCGGTGAACGTCGAGGGCGCGAGCCGGTGTTCGCAGTGGGCGACGATCTGGGAGAGGGAAGCGGAAGCCACGCGCGGACTTTGCCGGAGCGACCGCGGACCGCAACGCGCCGGTTCACTGCGCGGGTCAACGCTCGTTCAGCTGCACCCGGAAGAACCGTCGGGTGCCGCCGGCCGGGAGCGGGATGCTCGCCTCCGAATCCTCCGACCGGAGGAAGAAGGCGTTCTCGGGGTCGTCGAGCGAATCCCACGACTCTGGCACGTCCGGATCGGTGGTCCACTGCACGTCGTAGTCGCGGTCGGCCAGCCGGTGGAAGGTCAGCCGTGCCTCGCCGTCGATGACCTCGATCCGCGGGCCGAGGTCCTCGCCCGGCGCGCCGGGCGGCTTCCCGGAGAGCCACTCGAACTCGTTGCTCGCGCCGTCGCCGTCGAAATCGTCTTCGCGCCGGTAGGGCGGGACGGTCGATGCCGCGTCCTCGTCGACCTGCGCGATCCAGTCGTGGTAGCTGATGAAGGACGGCGTCTCCTGCTCGATCCAGTCGCGGATGAGCGCGATATCGGCCTCGTCCAGGACGCTGGTGCCGATCGGCGGCATGTGTCCGTGTTCCAAGGATGCGAGCCGCTGGAACAGGACCGAACGCTCGGCCGAGCCGGGAGCGATGACGAGGTTCTGCGCGTCGCCACGGTCGTCGTACGGGACGGACCGGATGAGTTCCGTCCGACCGAGCGTCGTCGCGAGGTCCGCCTTCCAAAGGCGGTTGGCGAGGCCGTGGGACTGGTGGCATGGCGCGCAGTTCACGGCAAGGAACGACCGGGCGCGCCATCCGAGGCTCCACGCGGTGTTGGTGGCATGTGCGACGACCGGTAGGCGCCGGATGGAAGCTGGAACGCCTTCGAGGTAACCGGCCTCCGAGAGCGCGACGAGCTGGTTGACCGTGCGGTCGTCGAGGACGAGGTCGCGGTTGAGCTGCGGGGAGACGAAGCTCGGCGCCGGGCCGGCCACGACGTTGTGGCAGGAGACGCATTCTTGGCGTGCGGGAAAATGCCATCGCTGCGTGCGCACCTGGCCGCCGTCCTGGATGGCGAAGGTCTCGTCCAGGCCGGACGACGGCACCAAGGTCGCGTTCGTCTGCGAAGCGTCCCACCGGTAGCTGAAGCCCTGCGCGATCCCGGACGGGCTGAGCACGGTGACGCGGGTCTCGATGCGCCGTCGCGAGGCCTCCACGCCTTGGATCATCTCCAGCTCGAAGTTCTTCACGAACATGGTGCCGGGCGGCAGGTACATCGGGCCGTCCGAATTGAACGCGAACGATCCCGAGGCGTCGGGCAGCGAGAACCAGCGTCGTTTGACCGCTCCGTCGGACCAGAAAGGGACGTTGATCTCGTACGGCACGACGCCGTCCACCGGGCGCAACGTGGCGAGGTCGTCGAACACGTGGGCGTCCGCCAACGTGGGCGGCAACGGCGTCGAACCCGGCTGCGGCGTGCGCATCAGGCGATGGATCGTGCCGTCGAGGTAGTTCGCGAGCAGGATGTCGCCGTTGGACGGGTCGAGCGCGTAGGTGGCGATGCCGTTGTCCCAGGTGAACCAGTCGATCGGCCGCGCCGTGCCGTCGGCGTTGAAGCGCATCGCCCCGAGGAACCCGAAGCTGTAGTCGGAGACGAGCCAGGCACCGTCGAACTCAGGATACTTGTCGCCGCGATAGAAGAAGCCCGCGGCGATCGATCCGCCCACCTCGCGGCCGTACTCGGTGAGCGGCGGGATGAGGTCGTCGCCCGGCGGGCCGGCGGCCGGACGCGGCCCGGTGCTGCGGCCCTCCATGATCGGATAGCCGAAGTTGCCGCCTTTGACGACGCGGTCGACCTCCTCGCGGGTCTGGTCACCGGTGTCGTTCGAGTAGAGCTCGCCGGTCAACGGATCGAAGCCGAACCGCCACGGGTTGCGGAAACCGACGGCGTAGAACTCCGTCCGCACCTCCGATGGGTCCACCGGGTTCCCGCGGAACCCGGTCGCTCCGACCCACGGGTTGTCCGCCGGCACGAGGTACGTGTCCGGGACCACCGCCGGATGCGGGTTCGGCGCCAGGTTGCCGCTGCGGAGGTCCACGTCGATGCGCAGCAGACCGGCGAAGAAATTGTGGTCGATGCGCTGGCCGTTCTCGAACTGGTCGTGGCTCCCGCCCTCGTCGCCCATCGAGATGTACAGGTATCCGTCGGGCCCGAAATGCAGGTCGCCGAGATTGTGGTCCGGATGCCGGTCGTATTGGTCGATCAGCCGCTGTTCGCTGCCGGGATCGCCGCGGTTCCGCGAACGGGCCATCACCTTGAAGCTGCTGACCCGGTCGTAGAGATGGGTGGTGCCGTCGACCGTCACGGCGCCCATGTACGAGACGAAGAACCGCCCGTTCGAGGCGAAATCCGGATGGAACGCCATCGATTGCAGGCCGCCTTCGTTGTCCTCGTGGACGCGGTCCCGGAGGTCGATGAAGAGAGTCTTCGTCGGGGCCGCCATGTTGGTGATCTGCCAGATTCGGCCGGAATGATCGCCGACGAAGAGGCGGTTCGTCTCGCCCGGCGGCGTGACGAGGATGACCGGATGCTCGAACCGGAGGCCCGGGAACGCGGGCTCGGGATGGTGGTCCCACACCGCGGGGACGCGACCGAAGGGCAGCGGCGCCGCCAAGGTGCGCCAAGGCACCCGCTCCGAGGCCATGGCGTCGCACAGGATCAAGGCCAGCGCCGCGCACAGCGCGGCGCGGGACCAAGAGGCCTCGCGCCGCGACGGCCCGCGCCGTGCGCCCGGGCGGACGAGCGCGGCCGACAGTCTTCGCGCGACATTGATGACGTTCACCATCGTAAACTTTCGACCGAGGCCTTAGACATCGTTCCTGGGGCGCAGGTTGCAATTTTCTCGCACGTTCCGCTCAATCCGCCTGCCCGCATGGATCCGTCGTCCGGACCGCCCCTCAGCATCGTCATCCGCTCGCTCGACACCGCCGACACGCTCCCGCGGGTCTTGGCGGCCCTTGTTCGGCGTCCGGACGACCAGCTGGTCGTCGTGGATTCCGGCTCCACCGACGGCTCGCTGGAGCATGCCCGCGGAGCCGGAGCGGAAATCGTGCCCATCAAGGCATCGGAGTTCACCTACGGCCGGGCGCTCAACGTCGGTTTTGCCGCGGCGCGGCACGGATGGGTGCTCGCTTTGAGCGCCCACACCGTCCCGATACGGCCGGACTTCCTCGATCTGTACCGCGAAGGGATAGCGCGGCGCTTCCGTCCGGACGTCGCAGCGGCGGTCGGTCCGTTGCTCGCGAGCGACCTCGACCGCGGGTTGCCGGGGGGGGTCACCCATTACGAGCTGGGGGATTTCACCCACGGATTCGGTTTCGGTGCCGGGAACCCGAACTCGCTGTACCGCCGCGAGCTGTGGCAGGCGCATCCGTTCGACGAACAGATCGGAGGCGGCGAAGACCTCGAATGGTACCTGTGGGCGCTGCGCCAAGGGCACACCATCGCCGCCGTCCACGCCGCCGAGGTGCTCTACATCTCGCGACGTCCGATGGCCGCGTTCTACAGGAAGGGCCGCGTGGATTACCGCGCGATGGCCCGCTTGATCACGCCGCATTCGCCCAGCTTGGGAGGCGTCGTCGTGCGCGGCGCGAAGCTCCTGCTCTACGCCGCGCTCGGGAAGACCGACTGGCACGGGGCCAAGGGCAGCCTCGCCCACTGCGTCGGCAACTACGTCGAAGCCCGTTCGCTCCGCCGTCCGCGGTGAAGACCGACGAGCGACGACGGCCCCTTTCCGCCTCGCCGCGTCGCCGTCGGTCCGCCATGATCGGCTCGTTATGTCCCTGCCAGAGCACCGCCAGGCCATCGACGCCCTCGACGCGCAGATAGTGAAGCTCATCAACGAGCGCACGAAACACGTGCTCGAGATCGGCGCCTTGAAGGTCAAGGCCGGCCAAGAGATCTACGCGCCGCAGCGCGAGCGCGCCGTTTTCCAGAAGGTCATCAAGCTGAACAAGGGCCCCATCACCCACGCCGGCCTGCGCGCCATCTACCGCGAGGTGATGTCCGCCTCGTTGTCGCTGGAGAAGAGCCTCGCCATCGCCTACCTCGGGCCCGAGGCCACCTACACCCACGAGGCCGCCATGCGGCGGTTCGGGTCCAGCCTGCGCTACGTGCCCCAGAAGACGATCGCCGATGTCTTCCACGAGGTCGCCAAGAAGCGCGCCGACTACGGCGTCGTGCCCGTCGAGAACTCCACCGAGGGCGTCGTCACCCATACGCTCGACATGTTCGTCGACAGCGACCTCAAGATCGTCGCGCAGGTCGTGCTCCCCATCCGGCATTGCCTCGTCAGCGCCGGTAGACGCGAGGGCATCCAGAAGCTCTACGTCCATCCGCAGACGCTCGCGCAGTGCCGTGGCTGGATCCACCGGCATTTGCCCCTCGCCGAGCTGATCGAGACCAGCTCCAACGCCCGCAGCGCGGAGCTCGCAGCCAAGGAGAAGACCGCCGGCGCCATCTGCGGCGTCTTCGCCGCGGAGAAGTATTCCTTGCCCGTGCTCGAGCACGACATCCAGGACAACGCCGCGAACGCCACCCGTTTCCTGGTGCTTGGCCACCAGTGCCCGCCGCCCAGCGGCAAGGGCACCGACCGCACCAGCCTGATGTTCAGCATCCGCGACGAGGCCGGCGCGCTCCACCGCTCGCTCGCGCCCTTCCGCCGCTTCCGCATCAACATGACCAAGATCGAGTCGCGCCCCAGCAAGCGGAAGGCCTGGGAATACTTCTTCTTCGTCGATTGCGACGGCCACGCCGAGGAGCCGAAGGTTGCCAAGGCCATCGCCATGCTCGGCCAGCACTGCAGCTTCGTGAAGGTGCTCGGCTCGTATCCGAACTCCGATTGAAGCCGATGCGCGCGCTCGGGATCACCCTCGGCGACATCACCGGCATCGGCCCCGAGGTCGCGCTCAAGGCCGTCGCCCGCGAGGTCGTCGCCGACGAGGACACCCGCTACGTGCTGATCGGCGACAACGCCGTCGTGCGCGAGCTGTGCGGCCTGCTCGGCGTCGAGGCCGATCTGCCGCGCTGGAGCGACCGCGCCGAGGTCGCCAGCCGCGTGTACGTCCACGATCCGG
>JANNAJ010000464.1:0-14861 GCA_031384285.1 Verrucomicrobiota bacterium | reverse complement strand
GGTTCCGAGGAGCGCGCGGTCTCGCCGAGCGAGCTGTTGTCGGTCGGCACGGTGCGCCAGCCGAGGAAGTCCTGGCCCTCGGAGTTGATGATCTTCTCGAACGCCTCCTCGATCTTGCGGCGCTGCCTGGCATCGGGCGGCAGATAGATCATGCCGACGCCGTAACGGCCGGGCGCCGGGAGCTGGATGCCCTCTTCTTGGGCCGCCCGGGCGAGGAACTCGTGCGGCATCTGGATCAAGATGCCGGCGCCGTCGCCTGTGTTCACCTCGGAGCCGCAGGCGCCGCGGTGGTCGAGGTTCTGCAAGATCTGAAGGCCTTGCTCGACCAGGGCGTGGGATTTGACGCCCTTGACGTTGGCGACGAAACCGACGCCGCAGGCGTCGTGCTCATTGCGCGGGTCGTAGAGACCTTGGCGCACCGGCGCGTCCAACTGAGGCGTTACCGAGGTGCCCGAATGTTCGTTGCTGTTGCTCATGCTCGACGATTGAAAAACGACCACCGCATCCGATGTGGCTGCTCCGGCGTCCGGGTTTCCGGCCGCCCGCAGCGGCAAATTCCGGTTAGCCTAGGCGAGAAGAGCCAGTGGGGGTCAAGCAGGAGATGCGGTGAGGTCACGATTAGAAGCGGCGGACCGAAGCGAGGAGGGGAAACGAAGCGCCCCTTCTTCCGTAGGTCCGGTCCGGGCGGCGCCTGCCCACGGGCCGGGATCGGGTCGGCTTCGTCCGGTGGGCCGGCCCCGGACGCTCACGACGGGACCCGAAGGCGTGGCCGCACCCGAGCGGTTGGCGAAGCCCTTGGCGCGAAGGAAGCGGTGGCAAGCCACACGCACTCCAAGACGCTGGCGCGCCGACGATGCCTCGAGCCGGATCAGGGCCGATTTCGTGAGCTGTAACGGATCATCGGATCTATCCCTCCGGGAGAGAGTGGACCGCGAGGCCAGGCCGGCCACGGCTCCTTCCTTTCGCGGGATCACTTCGATTTGTCGGGATACGCGGGCGGCGCGGGGATCTTGACCGGGTTGGCGGCGAGAGCGCGCTCCAGCTCGGCGATGGCGCGAGCGAGTTGGTCGTCCTCGCCGACGAACTCGCGGGCCGGATCGTTGTCGACCTCGATGTCGGGATCCACGCCGTGGCCTTCCATGATCCATTCGCGCGCCTCCAGGTCGAAGCGGCTGAACTCCGGCCGCATCAGCGTGCCGCCGTCCAGCAGCGGCAACGAACCGCGGATGCCCACGACGCCGCCCCACGACCGCTGTCCGATGATCGGACCGAGCCGGTGCTTGCGGAAGCGGTAGCCCACGATGTCGCCGTCGCTCGCCGAATGCTGGTCGATGAGCAGCACCTTCGGCCCGAGCACCTGGCCGCCCGGGTCCACGTTCACCGATCCGTTGCGCGCGATGGTCCACATCGCCGGCTCGCGGCGCAGGCGCTCGATGATCATCGGCGACACGTTGCCACCGCCGTTGCCGCGGCAATCCACCACCAGCGCGTCCTTGTGCAGCTGCGGATAATAGAACTTCGCGAACTCGTTCAGCCCCGGCACGCCCATGTCCGGCACATGGACGTAGCCGATGCGCCCGCCGCTCGCCTTCTCGACCGCGCGGATGTTCTTCAGCACCCAGTCGAGATAGTACAACGGCTGCTCGTCCGCCGTCGGCACCACCGTCTCCTCGTGCGCGCCGTCCTCCTTCGCGGCGGCGTTGAGCTTCAAGCGCACCTGACGGCCCGCCATGCCGACCAGCGCGGCGTACAGGTCGGGCATGTCCTTCGTCGACCGTCCGTCGATCGCCACGATGAAGTCGCCGGCGCTCGCCGCGACGCCGATCTCCGTCAACGGCGACCGGTACTTCGGGTCCCAGTTCTGCCCGGGTAGGATCCGGTCGATCCGGTAGAATCCTGAGGCGTCGCGCCGGACCTGCGCGCCGAGCAGGCCGAGCGGGACCCGCTCCGGTCTCGGCTGGTCGCCACCGCCGACGTAGGCGTGGCCGATGTTCAGCTCGCCGATCATCTCGCCGATGACGTACGTGAGATCGGCCCGGTGCTGCACGTGCGCGAGCAACGGCTCGTACCGTTTGCGCATCGCCGGCCAATCCACGCCGTGCATCTTCGGGTCGAAGAGGAAATCGCGCATCTGCCGCCAGCATTCCGCGTAGATCTGCGCCCATTCCGCATGCCGGTCGAGCGGCACCTGCATCTCGCCGAGACCCAGTTTCTTGTCAGCCAGGTCCAGCTTGGCGGACGGCAGGTCGATGATCGCGAAGTCGCCGCCGGTCTTCACCAGCATCTTTTTCCGGTCCGCGGTGACCCGGTGGCCGGCGACCTCGCCGATCTCCGTCTCCTTCTCCTTGGGGAGCTCGAATACGTGCAGCTTGCCCTTCTTGAGATAGAACAGCTTGTCGCCCGCCGAGGTCAGCTGGCCGTAGCCCGAGGCGGCCGGCGTAAGTACCGCGATGCGCCCGGCCAGGCCCTCGGCATCGACCTTCACCACCACCTTCTTGTCCTCTTTCTTGTCGTCCTTCTTCTCCGCGGCGGCCGCGGCGGCATCACCGGTCGTCGCCGTCCCGCCGCTCTCGCTGGCCTGCGTTTCCGGCGGCGTGGTCTTCGGCGCGTCGGGCTTCTTCTCGTCGGCCAGCTTAACCTCGTCGGACTTCGGCGCGAAGGGCGACTTCGTGTCGCGCGCCAAGGTCACCAGGTAGATGCGCTGCATGTCGGTGTAGACGTGGTTCCACTCCGTGTCGCCATAGGTCGGATGGAACGTGCGGTCCGAGACGAAGAACAGATACTTGCCGTCCGAGCTGAACTCCGGGGAACCCACCGCCGACCATCCATCGGTCGCCGGCACCGTCGCCTGCGTGTCCAGCGAGTAGAGCTGGATCACCGGGAACTTTCGCGCCGACGGCTCGGTGAAAGCGATCCACCGGCTGTCCGGCGACCACGCATGGTCGCGGATCTCCGCCGCCTCCGACCGGGCCACCCGCGTGACCTTGCCGCCGTCCAGGTCGACGATGCTCAGCCGGTTCAGCTTGTCGCTCCAAGCGATGTGCTTCGAATCGGGCGACCAATCGGGCTGGTATTTGTACGTGTCCGCTCCGGTGGTCAGCTGGCGCGGCGTGCCCGAGCCGTCCTGCGCCTCGGTCCAGATCTCGTCCTCGCCGCTGCGGTCGCTGATGTAGGCGATCCAGCGTCCGTCGGGCGACCACACGGCATCGCGCTCGTGCACGCCCGGCGAAGCGGTGAGGTTCCTCGTGGGACCGTGCTTCGCCGGCACGCTGAAGATATCGCCCCGCGCGCCGAGGACCGCCCGGGATCCGTCCGGCGCCACGTCGAAGCTCGTCGTGTCCTTCGACACGTCGCGACGCCCGTCGCGGCCGATGGCCAGGTCCTCGCGGATCTCGACCGGCACGCGGGCGACCTTCTCCGTCGCCAGGTCGAACCGATGGATGTATCCGCCGTTCTCGAACACGATCGCCGTGTCCCCGAGCGACGGGAACTTCACCGCGAACTCGGTGAACGTTGTCAGCTGCCGGACGGCCTTCGTCTTCAGGTCCGTCACGAACAGGTTCGCCTGATGGTTCGTGTCGCGTTCCGAGACGAAGTAGACTCGGTCGCCGTGCCACATCGGGAAGATGTCCTGCGCGCCGTCCTCGGTGAGCCGCGTGGTCTGTTTGCTGGCGAAATCGTACAGCCACAGCTCGTCCGCCTGGCCGCCACGGTAGCGCTTCCAGGTGCGGAACTCGCGGAACACGCGGTTATAGACCATCTGTTTGCCGTCCGGCGAGAAGGAGCACCATCCGCCCCGCGGCAACGGCAGCACCTCCGGCACGCCGCCCGAGAGCTTCGCCAAGGTGAGCTCGCCTTTGAAGGGGTTCCACTGCGTGCGTCGCGAACGGTACACCACCGTCCCGCTGTCGCGCCACGCCATCACGATGTTGTTCGGCCCCATGCGGTCCGACACGTCGTCGCGTTCCAGCGTGGCGGTGAAGGTGAGGCGCCGAGGCACGCCGCCCTCGGCGGGCATCACGTACACCTCGGTGTTGCCGTCGTACTGGCCGGTGAAGGCGAGGGTCTTCCCGTCGGGCGAGAAGCGCGGGAACATCTCGTAGCCCTTGGGATCGCTGGTGATCCGCCGCGCCACGCCGCCCTGGGCGGACACCGTGAACAGGTCGCCGGCGTAGCCGAAGACGATCTGGTCGCCGTGGATGGCCGGGAACCGGAGCAATCGCGCCTCGGCCGCCCCCGCGCCGACCGCGCCACCGAGAGCCAGGAGACAACCGAGCCACGCGCGCGCCGCGAGAGCCGACAGGACGAACCGTGATGTCATGCCCGCGACGCTACCGGCCCGCGCCGGAGTGGCAACGCGGATGAACGGGCGGGGAAGGGGAACGATGCCCGACGCCCCGATGGCGGAACATTCGCAGATAGTCTTTCAGGGCTTCTCGCTCCGGATCTTCGCCTCGGTCTGGCCGCCGGCCACGGGCTCGATCTGGATCTTCCCTCCCGGCCAGCGGACCCACACGGTCTTCGGTGCCGTCGGCACGCCGAGCACCGCTGCGGCCGAATCCTGCGAGCCGTAGCCGGAGCCGCCTTGGACCGCGCGGACCGGACCCTCGTGCCCATCCTGGAATTGCACGCGCACCTGGGCCCCGATGCCGTCCGGGTTCGATGCCGGGCCTTCGAGCACGACGCGCAGACCGGGTCTGGCCCGTTGGTTGAGGAAGAGCCGGGTCGGCCCTTCGACCTGGGTCACGACCAGGTCGATGCGGCCGTCGTGGTCGAGGTCGGCGATCGCCGCGGCGCGTTGCTCGCCGTGGACCGCGATGCCCGTCAGGCTCGCGTCCAACGCGGCGAACGTGCCGTCGCCTTTGCCCCGCAGCCAGAGCCCGCGTCCGGCGTCGTCGCGCGAAAGCTCAGGGAGCAGGTCCGAACGGTTCTGGCTGAGGAAGAGGTCCTCGATGCCGTCGCCATCGACATCACCGACGTTCACCGAGAAGACCGGCGCGAGCTGCGCCTCGCGAGGCAGGGGATGCCACTCGAACCGGGAACCGCGGTTCAGCAGGATCCCCGAGGCGGATTCGTTCGCCTCCAGGTACCGCGCCTTGGCTGCGTTGTCGCCGAGGATCTCCCCGACGGTGGCTTTGCCGAAGGCTTCGTGGGTCGGGAAGCGGGCGGGAAGATCCGGCAGGCCGGCGGCGAGGAGGTTGCGGTTCTTCACCGGCAACCATGTCCCGTCGCGTCGCCACGCCTCGAGGATCTCCACGCGGTCCGGGACGGTCCACGCGCCGTGGTAGATGCGGACCGGTCCGGGCCCGAGCAGGGCGTAGCCGGTGTTGCTTCCGGAGTTGCCCACGGCGAGGTCCATGCGGCCGTCGCCGTCGAAATCGCCGGCCACGATGCCCGTCCACCAACCGGTCCGGTCGGCCAGGCCCATCGATGCGGTCACCTCCTCGAAGTGTCCGCCGTCGTTGCGGAAGATCCGGACGGGGCCCCATTCCACCGCGAGCGCGAGGTCGAGATCGCCGTCGCCGTCGAGGTCCACCAGCGTCGCGCCGCTGACGAAACCTGCCGAGGCGAACGGCCGGCTTGCATCGGCCGAACGGCGGAGCGTGCCGCCGTCGTCGGACCAGATCGCGGAAGAACCGGTCTCAGGATAACGGCCGGGGCGGGATTGCCCGCCGGCGAAGACATCGAGGTCGCCATCGCCGTCGATGTCGCCGACCGCGAGCGGGCCGATCGGATCGTCACCGCCGTCGAGGTATCGCGGCGCGGACTGGCCGTCGCCATGCACGGCCAACTGGCCCGCGGATCGCCGGCCGGGGCGGGCATCGGACGCGGCCCCGAGCCATTTCCTTCCGGCACCCGCATCGGCCCATCCTACGACCCCGCGTTCGCCGCCCGGGACGGCATCGGCCCGGGCCGGTTTGAACGACTTTCCTTGCTGGTTGCTGAAGATCGTGGGGCGTCCGCCGCGAGGAGCGCCGATCACGAGATCTTCCCAACCGTCGCCGTCGAGGTCGGTCCAAACGACGCCGGGACCGGACCTACTGAGACGCCGAGGCAGGAGCGGCTGCAGGCTCGCATCGTCGAAAGGCTCGCCGACGCCCGCGTGGTCCAGCCGATCGCTGACATCACGGAACATCGGCGCCGCCGCAGGCGATGGGGCCGTTGGGGCCGGAGCCGCGGTCCCGGCCTCGCCGATCTCGTAGATGTGGCCGGGTGCGACGTCGGTGATCCGGCTCGTGGCGCCGTTCCGCCAGCGGACCTCGATGGCCAACGTATTGGTCCGGGGAAGGTCAGTGGCGAAGACGCGCATCGATTGGTCGCCGGAGAGATAACGTCCGCCCGCGACCATCTCCTGGCTTTGGGTGATCGAAAGGCCGGTGAGCCGGATGCGCGCGCCGACTCCGGCGGTGTTCGGGGCCATGCCGCGCAGGCGGACGCCGACGCGGCCGGCGGACGTGTCGTTCCGGTACAGGACCGCGGGAGCGTTCATGTGGCTCACCACGACATCGAGATCGCCGTCGCCGTCGAGATCACCCAGCGCCATTCCGAACGCGAGCCCCTTCTCGCCGAAGCCCCAGTTGCCGACCACCGGTCCGAACGTGCCGTCGCCGCGGTTCCGGAAGGCAAGGCTCTCGCTGCGCCAATCCGGGAAGTCTTTCATCCAACGCTTCAGATCCTCGCGCGTCCGGCGACGCCGCGGGTCCTGGCGCCGGTCGTGCGTGTCCTGGTCCATCAGGTCGAACCCGAACCCGCTCGTCACCAGCAGGTCCTCATAGCCGTCGAGGTCCACGTCGAGGAACACCGGCGTCCAGCTCCAGCCGGTGGCAGCGATGCCGGCCATCAGCGCCGTCTCGGCGAGGTCGCCGCCCGGCCGGCCCATGAAGAGCATGTTGCGGTTGTACTGCGGCCGGCCCGCGATGGCGTCGCGTTCGCGGGGATCGGGCGGTGTCTTCGCCAGTTGGCGCATGCGGCGCTCGTGCTGCGGCGCGAGCAGGTCCACGACGAGGATGTCGTCCAAGCCGTCGCGGTCCACGTCGGCGACGTCGATCCCCATCGAGTTGAAGCTCGTGTGCCGGAGCTTCAGCGGATCGGCCGCGCGGAAGTGTCCGTGCCCGTCGTTGATCCACATGCGGTCCGGGGACGCATAGTCGTTGGAGACGTACAGGTCCGGGAAGCCGTCGCCGTCGAGGTCGCGGAAGACGACCGCGAGGCCGTAGTCCCGCGGTGCCGGGATGGGGCGTCCCGCGCTGTCGGAGAAGACCCCGGGCTCGCCTTGGACCGCGGTGAAGCGGCCGTTCCCGTCGTTGCGGTACAAGGCGTCGGCCTCCGGGTTCTCGCGGACTTCGCCGTCGGGCATCACCTCGAAGCGGTCCTTGTAGCGCGGATCGGTGGTCGGCACGTCGTTGACCTTGCTGACGACCCAGCGTCCGTCGCGTTGGCCCATGGCGAAGCGGGTCGTCGGATCGACCAGGTGCATGAAGTCGATGTAGTGGGCGACGTAGAGGTCGAGGTCGCCGTCGCCGTCCATGTCGGCCAGGGCCATCGACGTGCTCGAAGCGGAACGGGAGAGTCCGGAATCGGTCTTCTCGGTCCAATGCCCATGGCCGTCGTTGCGGAAGAGCCTCGTGCCGGCCGCGATGCCGTTGACGAGCAGGTCGAGATCGCCGTCGCCATCGACATCGGCGAACACTGCGCCGGTGGACATCTGGCCGGCGCACGCGGCGGCGCCGATCTCCATCGGCGCGAACTTCCAGCCGCCGAGGTTGCGGAAGAGCTGGTTCGTGCCCTGCAGGCTGCACAGGTAGATGTCGGGCCGGCCGTCGCCGTCGACATCGCCGATGGCGACACCCGAGCCGTTGTGCGCGACGGCGTTGGTGAGATACGCGTCGCCGGCAAGGAGGTTGGTGAAGACGAGACCTGTGGCCGCGGGGTCGAGCCGGGTGAAACCGGCGCGGCCTCCTGCAGGCGGCGTGACCGCGATCGACCGGACCTCCGACGGTGCGGCCACCGCTGCCGGGATCCAGATCACGGCCAAGATGCCGAGCAGGAAGGGGACCTTCCCGGTCCACCACGTCCGGCAGCGCTGCAGGACGCCACGGCAACCAACCGAGTCGCGGAAACGGTCGGGATCTCGGTGGAGCTGGGACGCGATGGATGGGGGCTCCGCCGTTGGCATGAGTATGGTGTCGCCGACCGTATTGGCCGCACGGGAGCCCGGCAAGCCGTGTCTCCCGATGGACTCGGGCGATCGGAAGCAGCGGACGGCTTGTGGCGCCGAGTTGTGCTCGGGCGGTTCGCCGAGTCGGACGCGGTAGGGTGTGCGTCGAAGCTCGAACGAGCGAATGGGACAGCGCCTGCAGATCGCCGACCTACGATGCAGCGGAGTGCCATCAGCTCTTTGGAACAGATGAATCTGGAAAGCAGGAAAACAGGAACAGAACCGGCAAAGCTCGGGTTTTCCTGCTTTCCTGTTTTCCAGATTCTCTCTCCGGCCCTTGTTTTCATCAGAGCAAGCGCGATTCTGCCCCGGCTGCCTCGTCCGCCACGTCGGATCGCACCCGCAGCCGCCGTGGCGCAAAACAGAAAGGCCGGCGGCCTCGACGAGACCACCGGCCTTTCATCCGGTCGACCTGGATCAGGCCGGGACGACCACCTTCTTGCGCCAGATGGCGACGAACATGCCGTTCCCTTGGGTCTGCTGCGGCCAGAACGTGGTCTGCGCCGCCGGGGCCGCGCCGGCATCGAAAGGATCCGCGAACGGCAGGGGCTCGAAGTCCGGATGCGCCGCGCTGAACGCGTCGGCGACCTCGGTCGTCTCCGCACGGGTGAGCGTGCACACGGCGTACACCAGCTTGCCTCCGGGTTTCACCGAGGGCGCGACGTTCGCGAGCAGGCTCTTCTGCACGGCGGCCAGCTCGGAGACGTCGTCGGTCGTCGCGGTCCAACGGGAGTGCGGGTTGCGGCCCCAGGTCCCGAGGCCGGAGCAGGGGGCATCGACCAGGACGCCGTCGAACAGGGTCTTGGTGGGCGGCTTCGCTCCGCCGTCCCAAGGCACGGCGCGATAGTTGAAGCACTTCGCCCGGCTCGCCCGGAGTTGGAGGCGTTCGAGACGCCACTCGGCGCGGTCGCTCGCGTAGATCAGGCCTTTGCCCTGCATCAGGTCGGCGAGGTGGAGCGTCTTGCCGCCTTCGCCGGCACAGGCATCCCACCAGAACTGGCCGGGCTGCGGCGCGCAGAGATGTCCGACCACCTGGGACGCGATGTCCTGGATCTCGAACTCGCCGGCTTGGAAGGCCTCGTTGTGGAAGAGGTCCTCCGTGCCGTCGTAGGCCAAGCTCTCGGGCAACGGACCCGGGCGGGACGAGCCGAGCAGGGCGGTGATGCCGGCGCGGCGGCCGGTGCGGGCGCGCAGCCAGAGCTGGGGCTCGCGCTGCAGGGCGCGGAGCCAGGCGACGTCGGCGGACAGCGCGTCCCACGTCCACGCCGGGACGGTCTTGGCGCGGAGCTCCTCCTCGGTGAGGTCGGTCGGACGGGAGCGGAAGCGTTCCGCGAGGCCGTTCGCTTGGACGACCTGCAACCCGACGGGGACCTGTTTGTCCAGCCAGCCCGACCAGCGGAAGTAGCGGAACACCGTGCGGGCGATCTGCGCGGCGGTCTCCGGCGGGAGGCTGCGACGGCGCTTGAGCTGTTGGCGCAACGCGAGGTCGGCCGCCACTTCGCGGCTCGATTTCTCGATGATCCGCTCGATCAGCTCCGTGGTGCTGACCTGCGTCTCGGTCGGCGCGGTCGCCTGACGGTTCTCTTTGACCGGATGCCGCGGAGCATTCGACCGGCCGGCAGCCGGCCGCGGGCGCGGAGCCGCTGGGACCGGCCGGGGCGCGGCGGGCGCCGGTCCAGCGGGCAAGTTGTCGTCGTCACCGTCGTCGAAGGCCGCATCGGGGCGCGGAGCGGGTGCCGGGCGGGGCGAAGGGTTGCGGGCGAAACGGTTGTAGAACGCTCGCGGCGCGGAGGGCTGTGCCGGGCCACGGTGCTCCCGATCGTCGCGGTCCCCGCGGTCCTCACGAGGTTGCGGCGGTCCGGCCGGCGGGCGCGGACGGAACGGTGGACGCGCGGGCCCGGTGCCGTAGTTGGGCTTGCCGCCTTCATAATCGCTCGGGCCCGCACCGGCACCGGGGACGGCCGTCGGGCCGGAACCGGTCTCGGGCGACGAACGGCCGAGCCAGAACGGGCGTTCACCTCGCTTGATGGCCTCGCGCTCCAAACGGCCGGGCCGGGGTCCGCGCGGCTCGCGCATCGGCGGGACTGCGTTGCCGTCTGGCCGCGCGGCGGACGGGCCGTCCATCGGACGTTCGCGGGGGCCGTTGTCGCGGAACAGGCGAGGACCGCCGGCCTGTTGCCGTTCGTCCGGGCGATATGCCGGCGGACCGCTGCGGAACGGGCGCGCATCTTCGCGGCCGCTCGGGGCGTCGCCACCTTGCGGACGCGGTGCTCCATAGGGGCGAGGGGCTCCGTACGGAGGACGCGGCGCGCCATACTGCGGGCGCGGAGGGCCCTGCTGCGGCCGCTGCTCGTCGCGGAACGGCCGGGGACCGGGAGCGGCGGGACGCGGACGCGCGTCGTCGCGGAAGGGGCGGGCGGGAGGACGGGAGCCATCGCGCGCCGAAGGAGGGCCGCTACGGAACGAGGGACGACGGTCAGGGCCGCCGGGACGGGGATTCATTTGGATTTCGGAGAAGGTTCGGCCGTGAGGCGTTGCGCGTGGACGCGGGCGACATCGCCCATGTAGTCATCGGGCGCCGCGAGCGGCAGAGAGGCGAGGATATGCTCGCGCATCCGCGAGGCATCGCCGAGCGCCTCGAAATAGAGACCGAGATAGAGATGGGCGTAGAAGGTCCGGTTGCGGCGGTCCGCGGGCGCCGCCTCGCCGGCCGCTGCGGCGGCGAGAACCGCCTCCGGCGTCGCCTTCGCTGCGAAGAGGTCGTGGATCTCCTTCATCGGGATGCGCGTGTCGCCCCGGATGGGGATGAGCTGCTTGCGGGCGGCCTCGACGCCTTGTTCACGGGCGGTGCAGAGAAAATGCCAGACAGCGTTCTCCACGTCGTCGGGGTTCACGGTCTGGTGCAGCTCGAACTGCTTGCGTCCTTCCGCGAACTTCCCGGCGTAATAGAGCGCGATGCCCCGCTGCCAGTTGTGCGCCGCGGACTTCGGAACGAGCTCGTTCACCCGGTCGAAATCGGCGACGGAAGCGGCGAAACGGCCCAGCTTGAACAAGGCGTTCGCGCGTTCGCGGAGGAGGAACCCGGAATCGGGCTCCAGCTTGATCGCCGCGGTGAGATCGGCGACGGCGGCCTCGTGGTCGCGCATCATCGTCCGCATCTGGGCCCGCAGGTTCAGGAGACGGGATTCCTTGGGCGACGTCCGGATGGCCTCGGTCAGGATGGCGATGGCGTTGGTGTGCTTGCCGTCGCGCCATGCCGCCATGGCGCGCCCGAAGTCGTCCTTCGCCTCGGACTCGGCAGCCGGGAGCGCGCCAGCGGACAACACGCAGGCGAGCAACGTCACATAGACCCATCGGAGATGCACTCTCATGGACTGGCCATCCGACCAGAATGCGTCCATGTCCGCGAGCCAAATCTGGGCTGTCCACGCACCGGGTATCGCCGGGAAGGCGACATTTTGGTCCGCCTACGCCCCCTTTGCCAAACGCCAAGGCCTCACCTCGCGTCCTGCCGCGTGGAACTCGGCGAAACGGCGGAGCACAACGTTGCAATAACGGTCCGCCGCTTCTGTCTGCCCTTGGATCCGGCGGCGGGGTTGCGCCCGCGCTGCATTGCTGGGATCGTGCCGGGCATGCGGACCGCCTTGTCGATGGACGTCATGATGCCCGCGGCCGAGACCGCGCGCGCTTCGTCGCGCCCTGCCTGGACCTCGCTCGCTCTGCTTTTCGGCGCGGCGTGCATCACTTTCGGCATCCTTTGGGACATCTCGTGGCACGTCTCCATCGGTCGCGACACCTTCTGGACGCCCGCGCACATGATGCTCTACCTCGGCGGGACGCTGGGCGGCTGCGTGAGCGGTTGGCTGGCGTTCCAGGCGACGATCCTCGACCGGGCCGGTCTCCGCGGCGTGACCGTCGGGGTCTGGGGCGCGCGCGCGCCGCTCGGGGCCTGGATCTGCATCTGGGGCGCCACGGCGATGCTGACCAGCGCGCCGTTCGACGACTGGTGGCACAGCGCCTACGGGCTCGATGTGAAGATCCTTTCCCCGCCGCACTCGCTGCTGGCGGTGGGGATGTACGGGGTGGTCGTCGGCGCGTCGGTCCTCGTCGCGGCGGAACGCAACCGCTCGGTCGCCACCGGCGGGGCCGCGGGCGGGGGCTGGATCGTCATCGCGGCCAACGGCGTCCAGCTCGCGCTCGCATCGATCATGCTCACCGAGGCGAGCTGGCCGAACCTCCAGCACACCGGGACGTTCGCCAAGGCGTCGTCGTTGTTCTATCCGGCCTTCCTCGTCGCCGCCGCGCGGTATGCTCCGGTGCGCTGGTCCGCGACCAAGGTCGCCCTCGTCTACACCGGCGTGCTCGTCAGCATGGTCTGGCTGCTGCCGTTGTTCCCGGCGGAACCGAAGCTCGCGCCGGTCCAGAACCGCATCGACCACATGACGCCGCCGGTGTTCCCGCTGTTGCTCGTCGCGCCGGCGATCGCGATCGACCTGCTGTTCTTCGCGCTGCGGAAGCGGTCGGCGCGGGGATGGGATCTGTTGCGGATCCCGGCGGCGGCGGCGCTCTTCCTCGGAACGTTCCTTCCGGTGCAGCGAGCGTTCGCCTCGTTCTTGATCAGCCCTGCCGCGGACAACGGGATCTTCGCCGGCGGCCGGTACTTCGGGTACCTGCGCGGCAACGGGCCCCGGTTGCATCAGTTCTGGGACCTTGACCGTGATCCGCTCGACATGAGGTCGATGGTCATCGCCGGCTTGATCGCGCTCGCGGCCTCCGCGGTCGGGCTCGGCGCAGGTTCGTTCCTTTCGCGCGTCCGCCGATGAACCTGCTTCTCGTCGTCCTCGCGTTCCGGTCCCGGCGTCCCGCGTCCGGGTTGCCCGGGATTTTCTCCGCGTTCCTCGTGCTGGCTTCGCTGCTCGCGGCGCTCCCGGTCCGGGCGCATGTCGGCAGCCCTCACATCATCTTCGAAGGGAAGGCCGGTTCGTTCCCGGTGCGCGTGGTGGTGCGGCAGCCCGACGTGGTGCCCGGCCTCGCCGAGATCTCCGTGCGCGTGCTCGCGGGATCGCCGACGCGGGTGACCGCGCTGCCCTTGCACGCCGGCTCGGGACGCGGCGGCGCGCCGCGCGCGGACGTCGCCGCGCCGGTGCCGGGCGAGCAGGGCCTCTACCAGGCCGCGCTATGGTTCATGGTGCGCGGCGCGTACGGGGTCGAGGTGGCGGTCGAAGGCGAGGGCGGCGGCACGCTGCTGGTACCGGTGAACTCGGTCGCCACCGTGCAGAGACCGTTGCCGAAGTGGCTTGGATGGGTGCTCGGCGGGCTCGGGCTCGGGCTGGTCGGCGCGTTGGCCGGGATCGCCGCCGGCGCGGTCCGCGAGAGCACGCTCGCGCCGGGGATCGCGATCGACGGACGTCGCCGGATCCGGGGCTGGATCGGCGGGACGCTCGCGACCGGCATCGCGGTCCTGGCGGTGTGGGGCGGATCCCGTTGGTGGGAGGCGACCGATCGCCACCACCGGACCCGCGTGCTGTTCCAACCGATGGGGCACGGCGTCGCCGTCGTGGTCACGGAGGGCGTGCCGACGCTGCGGTTCGATATCACGGATCGCCGCGCGGGGTCGCCGGACTACGCGCTGATGCCGGACCACGGGAAACTCCTCCACGTCTTCCTCGTCGGTGAAGGCCGGGCCGGCGCGATCCCGGCCTTCGCTCATCTCCATCCGGTCGCGGACGGCAGCAAGTCGTACACCGCAGCGCTGCCGGCCCTTCCGGAAGGGCGTTATCGTCTCTATGCCGATATCACCCACGAAGGAGGCCTGACCGAGACCGTGACCAACTCGGTCGATATCGTCGCGGGCGCCTCCTCGAGGACCTGGGCCCCGAGCGACCCGGATGATTCCGCGCTTGCGGCTTCGGTTCCGGCGTCGCCCGACGCCCCCACGATCGAACTCGTCCCGACAACCTTCCGCGCCGGCGAACCGGCGTCGCTCCGCGCCTTGGTCCGGTCCCGCGATGGCCGCCCCGCGACGCTCCAACAGTACCTGCGCATGCTCGGCCACGGGGTTGTCGAGCACGAGGACGGCTCCGTCTTCGCCCATGTGCATCCGGCAGGGACGCTCTCGATGGCGGCGGCGCGAAGGTTCGCGATGAAGGCCGCGGGCGACACGGCCGCGCGAGCGGTGGATGCGAACTGCGGCGACCTCACCGCGGTCACACCGGCCGTCGCCGAGGCGTTGACGCGGGGCGGCGAGGTGAGCTTCCCGTTCGTCTTCCCGAAGCCCGGCCGCTACCGCGTCTGGACCCAGGTCCGGGTCGGCGGAGCAGTCAGGACGGGCGCGTTCCAGGTGACCGTCGACGACGACGCGGTGGCCGTGCGTTGAGGCGCGGCCGGGAGACTTCGCTTGGGATCGTGGCGGCTCCGGGTGCATGGTGACGTCCGTGAAGATTCCCCGCCTTGCCCCCGGCCGGCCGAGCCGGATCCTACTGCTCGCGGCATTCGTCCTCCCGCTGCTGCTCCGGGCCGAACCGCTCGCGCTCCACGCCCGCTCCCGGGTCCGCGACGCGCAGGACACCAACGCCTTCGTCGCCGTCGAGCGGTCGCTGTCGTGGGATCCGTCCCGCACCGCGGTCGTCGTGTGCGACATGTG
>JANNAJ010000397.1:0-20840 GCA_031384285.1 Verrucomicrobiota bacterium | reverse complement strand
GACCTTGTCGGCCCAGTTCGCGTGGAGCCAATCGATCACCGCCCAGTCGTCGGCCGGGAAAAGCTCGGCCTCGTGGGCGGCACGGGTGCGCAGGTCGGCGAGGTCCGCGAGGAACTTCTCCTTCTCGCCGGAGCGCGACCGGAAGAGCAGGAACTTGACGACCAACCTCCACTGGTTGACCGAGTCGCCGCTGCTCCGGGTCTCGCAGACGATGCGCAGCGCGGCCTTCGGCGCGTCGAGATGCGTGTGGGTCGCGGGCAGCAGCCAGTTCTCCAGCTCCTGGACGAACTGCGTCTCCTTCTCGGATTGCTCGACCTCCTGGAACCGGTCGAAGTTCGCGTGCGGCAACAGCTCGGTCGGCAAGTTGCGGCTCGCCCGCAGGAAGAGCATCGCGACCTCTTCGAGCCGCGCCTTGCCCTGCGCGGTCTGGATCCGCGGCCACCATTCGGCGACGCCGAAATCGTTGCGGCGGAGGTTGAGCTTCTCGAGATAATCGTCGAACAGCAGGTAGGCCCGTTGCGGGTCGGCACAACCGCCGAGCAGCTTCAGCACGGCTTCCCGCTCGGCGACCTTCTCCTTGGAGTCGGCAAGCTCCCGGCGCAGGTCCGCGAACGACCCGTAGGTCGTGTTCAGCACCTTGTGGTGCGCGTCGTATTTCGTGGCGGCGGCGGACGGACGCGTGGTGGGCGTCGTTTTTCTGGAGATTCTCGGCATGGCGGCTAACGCATCAACGTAGTCCGCTATTCTCTCTCCAAAGGTGCCGGGGACGGTCAACAGGAATTGTTTCGCACCGTCCGGTGCGTCTGCATGGCCGCACCGTGGTCCGGCCCGCGGAGCCTCAGACCACGCGCGGATCGCGGTGCGCCAGCACCTTGGCGGTCTGCGCCTCGCGGAAGCGGGCATAGGCGACGCGGAACTCCGGATGCCGGACCCCGAGGATGGCCACCGCGAGGAGCGCCGCGTTGACCGCGCCCGCTTTGCCGATCGCGAGCGTCCCGACCGGCACGCCGGCGGGCATCTGGACGATGCTCAGGAGGGAATCGAGACCGTTGAGCGTCTTCGATTGCACCGGGACGCCGAGCACCGGCAGCACCGTCTTGCTCGCGCACATCCCGGGCAGGTGCGCCGCGCCACCGGCCCCGGCGATGAGGACCTGGAGGCCTCGCCCTTCGGCGGCCCCGGAATACTCGAAAAGCAGCTCCGGCGTCCGGTGCGCGGAGACCACGCCGACCTCGTACGGCACCCCCAGGGCATCCAGCTGGTCGGCCGCGTGCTGCATCGTGTCCCAATCCGATTGGCTGCCCATGATGATGCCGACGAGGGGTGAGTTCATTGATGATGACGATGAAGAGGGCCGCGACGACGGATGCGCGGGGTGCTCTGGGGCCGGATCAGAACAGGTCGGATCACCGGCTGCAACGGCGCCATGCGACGAAACCGACCATCAACAGCCCGGCCGCCACCGCCATCTCCCGGGGCTCGGGCACCGGCACGAACTGGAGATCGTCCGCCACCCAGTTGTCCGCGAACGGCACGGGGGTGTTGTGGTCGATCCGGTACCCGGTGATGCCCGAGAGCCCGGTGAACGAGCTGGTGTCCACGAAGCTCAACGGCTCCGGCTGCCCGGCGTTCGATTCGGGCAGCGTGAAGGTGACGAAGCCCAGCGAGGTCGATCCGTTCAGCGCGTGGATGGTGATGGCATCGGCGCCACCGCCGAAGCCGTAGTACTCGACCTGTCCGAACCATCCGCCGGTGAGCACCATCGTCGTGGCCAGCGTGATGCCGTTCCCACCGCCCCCGCTGCTCTCGTTGGTGATGAAATGGTCGCCGGAATGCGGGAGCCCGAAAAGCGGGCCGGGCGTCATCGGATCCACGCGATACTCGGCGCCGACCACGACGACCCGGCTGTCCCAGACGATGCCGGCATACAAGGATCCATCGCCGGGCGCGGTGGCATATTGGAGGCCGGTCGTCCCGTCCAGCGCGGGCGGGAACGGGAGGTCCTCGAAACCGACGGTGAGCGCCGAGACCGGGACCGACGCCAAGGACAACGCGGCCAGATGCGACAGGATGGATTTCATGGGATGGAAACTCGGTCGACCCGCTGCGAGCAGAGCATGCCCCTGCTCCGTGGCAAGCTCCGCGACTTCGGTCCGAGCTGGATCCGTCGATCCATCGCCGGAGCGGTCACTTCCACTTCACCTCGACCGCCTTGAACCCCGCCACTTGGCCGATGGCGATGAGCTGGAGCTTCGTGCGGTCCTCGGCGTCCTTGAGGATCCCGGAGGCCCGGGCGGCCTTGCGGATCTCTTCGACGGCCTGACGCCGGGCGTCCTGCTCCATCTGCTGGTCGAACTCTCGCAGCATCCCGGTCGAACGCTCGATCACCTCGGTCTTGTTCTCGTCGAGATACACGTCGAGCAACTGCGGGCGGGACAGGACGAGCACGAGCGTGTCGCCGCTGGCATGGACGTCCTCGGGCCGGAGCTTCTGCAGGTCGACGCCGGCCTTGGCGATACCGTGGGCGACCATGAGCAGCCGGTTCTGGCCGTACCACTTCACGTCGTCGAGGCGGACGACCTTCTCGAAGACGTACCGCACCGTGACCAACTGCGACAGCGACTGGATCTGGGTGACGACCGTCGCGGTCTCGGCGATCCTCGGGCGTTCGCCCGGCGCGGACCAACGTCCCAGCATCACGCCGCCGCCGAGCCCGAGAGCCAGGATGACGGCGCAAAGAACCGCCAAGGCGATCGCGGTGATGCCGGGTCTCATCTCGATCTCTTTCCAGTCCTGACGGGGCCTTTCAACCCGCGCCAAGTCATCTCCCGCACGGGGGCAGGAACGCCGCGGCCGCGGTTCACCAACGCACCTTCGCCGGGAAATATTCCGCGATCAGGTCCTCGTAGTAGGGCCGGAGCGCGACCGCATCCGGCTTGGCATGGCTCTTGGTGTAGAGGTCGTAGGGGTTGAACGCGTGGACCGCCTTCAGATGGGTGCGGTCCTGGTCGTTGAGCAGGTGGCCGTACTCGCCCTCGCGGTGCCACGGATAGAAGCTGTGGTAGCGGAGCATGTAGAGCCCCTCGATCGGCAGGTAGTCCTTGCAGACGTTGTAGATGTACTCGTCGTGGCCCCACGAGAGGTTGACGGCGTCGAGGCCGCAGCCTTCCTCGTAGACACCGTTCTTCGTGATGAAGCGCGGATCGCGGCTGTCGGGGTTGGCCTCGAAGAACTTGGGGAAGACGATCTTCGGCGAATAGGCGCAACCGGTCGGGAAGGTGTCGCCGACGACGGCCCATTGGGGTTCGCCCCAGAGGCAGAGGACCTTGCCGAGGTCGTGGACGAAACCGGTGAGGACCATCCAGCGCGGTTGTCCGTCGGCGCGGAGATGCTCGGCGGTCTGGAGCAGGTGCTGGAGCTGGGAGAGATCGGTGTCGGGATCGGAGTCGTCGACGAGCTGGTTGAGGTATTCGGCGGCCTCCCAGATGCCCATCTGGCGGCGGTCGAGACCCAGGTACTCCTTCCGCTTGCCGAGGGCGAAGTCGTAGGTCTGGTGGGTGTGGTTGAGGCGGTAGAACTCGCGGACCGTCGGCCGGGCGTCGGCCTCGTAGTTGCGGAACTCGTCCAACTTCTTGTCCGGATCGGTGCCGACCGCCGGCTTCTTCTGCGCCTCGGTCATCGGTTCCGGATAGCGCTCCTTGTAGAAATCTTCGACCTCGTCGAGGGATTGGAGCGGTTGTTTGTCGGCAGTGGCAGTGATGCTCATGGCGTGGATGCGGTTCGGTCCAGGAAAACGGATTCAGCGGGCGCGGCGCAGGAGCGCGGCGACGTCGATGGAGACATCGGGGAAGGCCTCAGGACTGGCGGCATCCCCGGCCCGGAGAAGCGTCCGCTTCTCGTAGCCCAAAAAGTGCGCTCCTCGGTGGATCTCGACGACCTTCTCCTGGAGGTCCACGATCCACACCTCGGGCACGCCCGCTTTGCCATAGGCCGGCAGCTTCTTGGCGCGATCGTGGTCGAGGGAGCTCTCCGCGACCTCGACGAGCAGGAAGACATCCGCTGGCGTCGGATGCCGGCCGGTGTAGTCGTCCGGATCCGGACGGAGGAGCATGATGTCGGGTTGCTGCTCGGAATAGCGGTCGAGACGCAACGGGTCCTGGACCGACACGACCCAACGTCCTCGCGAAGCCGTGGCGAACAATCCATTGAGGCGCTTGGTGGCCCCGCCGTGGAACGGGCCGATGGGTTCCATATCGATGATCTCCCCTTCCAGCAGCTCGACGCGCGCGTCGGGCGCCAGCACGCCGGTCTCCGCCATCCGGTGGAAGTCCTCGACAGTGAAACGATGGGGCGACAGGAGCGCCATGCCTTTAGGTTGTCCGCCCACCTACCCGCGCGCAAGCCGTCCCTGCCGCCACTTGTCCAGGCCCACGGCCAGCACGATCACGCCCCCGATGATGATCTCCTGCGAGTAGGTCTGCCAGCCCAGCTGGTTGGTGCCGTTCCGCAGCAACGCCATGATCAGCGCGCCGATCATCGAACCGAGGATGCTCCCCGCCCCGCCGCTCAGGCTCGCGCCGCCGATGACGACCGCGGCGATGATGTCGAGCTCCAGCCCGACGGCGACGGTGGGGTCGCCCTGGGTGAGGCGCGACATCTGGAGGAGCCCGGCGAAACCGAAGAGCAGCCCCGCGATGGCGTAGGTCGCGGCTTTCACCCAGCCGACCCGCACGCCGCTGTACCGCGACGCCGTCTCGTTCGCGCCGACGGCGAAGACATGCCGGCCGAAGACGGTCCGGCGCAACAGCAGCGCCATCACCACCGCCAAGCCGAGGAGCATCCACACACCCGGCGGCAGCGGCCAGAAATCGGCGGGATCCACGCGGGCCATGATGCGGGCGACCGGGGAATCGGACGGCGCGTTCACCGTCTGGTTGCCGCCCAGCCATTTCGCCGATCCGCGCACGATGCCCATCATGCCCAGCGTGACGATGAACGGCATCATGCGGAACCCCGCGACGATCGCGCCGTTGAAGAGCCCGATCGCGCCGCCGGTCACGACCAGCGCGGCGGTCGTCGCCAGCGGCGACCATCCTGCGACCAGGAGCTTCGCGCCGAGGACACCGGTGAAGGCGACCACCGAGCCGACGCTCAGGTCGATCCCGCCGCCCACGATGATGAGGGTCATCCCCAACGCGCCGACCGCCACGATGACGGTCTGGGTGAGGATGTTCTTGAGGTTGCCGCCGGTGAAGATGAAGGCCCGTTCTTCCGTGAGCGCGAACAAGCCGCACACCAGCAGCAGCCCGAGGAACGGGCCGCCGGATTGCAGGAGACGGGAAAGGCGGGACATCGAGCGGGGAAAGTATCCAGTAACCAGTTTTCAGTATTCAGTTTTCAGTGAACAAGGATCCGGGGCCTCTCGCAGACCCAGTAGGCCGGCCTTCCACCGTCCTACTGATCCACCGGACACTGTCCGCTGATCACTTCTTCGCCCCGCTCACTCCTTGAGATATCTCGCGATGGGCGGCGCGAGCAACGCTGCCATGTCGGGCTGGCCCATGTTCTCCTGGGTCACCATCGACACGCCGGTGTCGATGCGCTTCGCGACCTTCCTGCCCTGGATGTGCTCCACGACGGTGATCACGCCGAGGTAGCCCATCTTGAGCGGGTCCTGGACGACCAGCGCCTGCACGTCGCCGTTCTTGAGATCAAGCACGGACTGCGTGCCGGAATCGAAGCCGACCAGTTTCACCTTCCCGCCGGCCCGGCCGATGTCGCGCAGCGCCTTGGTCATGGCGATGGTCGCCGTCTCGTTCGGGCAGAAGATTCCGTCGACGTCCTTGCCGTAGCGGTTGAGCAGGTTCTGGGAAGCTTGGTACGCCATCTCGCGCGTCGCGCCGGCGTGCTGGTCGGAGGAGATGAGCTTGAGGCCGGGCACCTTCTTGACCGCGTCGAGGAACCCGGCCTCGCGCGCCTCGGTGCTGGCGCTGCCGACCTGATAGCGAAGCAGGACCACTTTGCCCTTGCCGCCGAGCTGCTTGGCCAAGAACTCGCCGGCCATCTGGCCGCCCTTGAAATTATCGGTCGCCACGAAGCTGACCTGCTTGTCCGATTCCAGGTCGGAATCGATCACCACGGTCGGCACGCCCGCTTGGAGCGCGCTGCCGACCGGCGCGACGAGCGCGCGGGAATCGAGCGGCGCCAACACGATGCCGTCCACCTTGCGCGAGGCGAAGTTCTCGACGACCTGGATCTGCTGGTCCCGGTCGTCCTCGCGGAGCGGCCCTTTCCAGAAGAGCTTCACCTTGGTGCCCTTAGCGGCCAGCTCCTGCTCCGCCTTCACGGCGCCGGCGTGGATGGATTTCCAGAACTCGTGCGTCGTCCCTTTCGGGATGACGGCGATGGTGTAGGTCTTCTCCGCGGCGGAGACGGCCGCGGCGGAGACGGCCGCGACGGAGCACAAAGCGAGCGCCAGGACGCGCAACAGGGATCTCATGGGCCGAGCGTAGGCAACCCGCGGCCACCGCGGCAAGCGCCGTGCCTCGCGGCCGCGATCGCGACCATCCCGTCTCAGGCCGCGCCCCAGCGGACCAACCGCGCCCTCAATCGCTCGTCACGCTCCGGATCGGCGACGAGACCCGGGAAATCGCGCCGCAGTTGCTCGACGGTCGGCACCACACCCCACGCCGTGACGGTGAAGGCCTCGTGCGCGCGGCCCGCAGGAAGACCCAGCTCACGGGATTGCCGGTCGGAGCGCGCGCGGAGCTTCTGCTCCCAAGCTGCCAGGTCGGCGGTCGGCTCGATATGATGCCGCGCGACCCACGGCAGCCATTCGTTGATCTGGCTCTGGTGGCACCACGATTCCTCGGCGACCAGCGCGAAGGCTTCTTCGATGTCCACCACCAGGTCGCAGGAGTTCGCGCCGGCCATGTAGCCGTCGTAGGTGTTGAGGATCACCGGCGTCTTCACCCAGCGCGGACAGGTCTCGTCGGCGACGGGATATTCGCCGAGGAAGGCATGCGGCACGTTGATCATGTAGGCCACGCGCCGCACGGCCTCGGCCACCGTGATGTGGTCCGGATGCACGCCGGCGAGGGTGTCCAGCGGCAGCGGCGGGCAGAGCAGATAATCCGGCTCGAACTCGCGGATCGATCGCCACAAGGACGCGAGCAGGTCGGTCGTGAGCACGCGGCAGGCTTCCTCGAACGGCTGGCCGTCCGGCTTGCGCAGCAGCTCGAAAGCGTAGCCCCCGAGCCTCGCGCTCGCCTCCTGTTCGGCGAGGCGCACGCGGGCGGTCTCCTCGCGGGTTCGGAACTGGTGCCCGGACCGGCCGTCGGTGCAGACGATGATCTTGCCCTCGAACTCCGCGCCGAGCCGGCGCCGCCAGAGCTCGAAGGTCCCGGCGGCGACGAACTCGAAGTCGTCGAAATGGGCGTGGACATGGAGGACGCGCATCGGAGGAGAGGCTGGAGGCTGGACGCTGAAAGTCGGCGGATGAAGGTTGGGTGCGGAGACAGGCGGCGCTCGGGCCAGGGCTCAGCGGACGGCGAGCACACCGAGCTCGTGGATGCTCCAGAACAGGCCGTCCACCGATCCGGTCTGGGTGATGCGGATGAACCTCGCCGGCGCAGCCGGGAAGCTGATCTCGGTGAGCGGGCCCGTGCCTTTGCCCGTCGCCACCGGTGCGCCCCAGGCCTGCCCGTCGCCGCTGAGCTCCACCTTGTAGCCGCGCGGATAATCGTCGGCCGAAGCGGCCGCATCCAGGACGAGGCCCGCGACCTTGGCCTCGGCCGGGAGCTCGATCTGGTACCATTGTCCAGGACGTTGGCTCGTGCCGGTGTGCCAGCGCGTTGCGCGCTTGCCGTCCGTCGCTTCGGTGCAGCCCGCGGCCGAGGTGTTCGCGGAGAGCCGCCAATCCTTCGCGCCGGCGAGCGGCCAGGGCATCGACGAGCCCAGTTCGGCCTCCGTCCAAGGGCCGGTGCGCGACGCGAACCGCCCGCGCAGGCCCTTGACGTCGTCCGCCGAGATGAAGCTGGCGCGGTTGCCGAAGGTGTTGCGGACATAGCTGGCGACGTCGGCGATCCACGCGTCGTCGTTGTCGGCCATCGCCACCATCTGCGCGTCGTACGTCTTGCCGTTGACCGGTCCGGACAACCCGTGGAGCAGCACGGCCACCATCGCCTCGCGGTTCCCGGTGACGGTGCGGGACCTCGCCAACGCGGGCCCGATCGTCGCGCCCGGCGCCGCGCCTTCCTGGGTCATCCCCCTGCCCTCGATCCCGTGGCACGCGAAGCACAGCTCGCGATAGATCGCCTCGCCGTGCTTCAACGCGGCCCGTTCGGACGCGGAGTAGGACTGGCCCGGGGCGGCGGGGACGGTCGTCAACGCGGTGCCGATCTGCTGCACGCCCGCGCTCTTGCTCGCCGCGATGACCTGCGCGGCCCAGGCCGGCCACGCGGGAAGGTTCAGCCGCTTGGCCGAACCGATCGCCTGGACCACAACGCCCGGATCGGCGTCCTTGCCCATCGCCAGGATGTCGGCCGCGAACGACGCGTCACCGGCCTTCACCAAGGATTCGGAGACGCGGACGGCGTTCTCGCGCACCCTCGGATGGGCATCGCCCAACGCGGAGCGGACGACTGCGGCATCGGCGGAAGCGAGCCCTTCGAGCGTCCAGAGCGCGTGGACGCGGGCGAGCGGATCCTTGCCGGACCGGACGATCGCGACCAACGCCGGGACGACGCTCTTGTCCTGCCGCACGACGAGCAGGCGCTGCGCGGTGTCGCGCCACCAGCCGTTCGGATGGCCGAGGTGCGCCACCAACTGCGCGCCGGTCTCGCCGAGCATCGCGGGCTGAGGGCCCGGCTTGTGGTCGCGATGGACCAGGCGCCAGATGCGGCCGCGCCCCACGTTCTTGTCCAGGCCCCAGCGCTGGATCTGCGGACGCAGGAACGAATCCGCCTTGGTCCAGTTCCCTTCTTGGATGATGCCCCGGTAGGCGTCGACCATGTAGAGGCATCCGTCCGGTCCGGTGGCCATGTTCACCGGGCGGAAGTTCGCGTCGGTGCTGCGCATGAACTCCGACCCCGGATACGGGTTCCGCACGGTCGTGATGCCGTCCTTCATCTCCACGATGCCGCGGCGGACCAGGCGTCCGACCGGTTCCGGCAAGAAAACGTTGCCGCTGAGCTCCTCGGGCAAGCGGTCGCCACGGAAGATCTCCTGGCCGCAGGTCGCGGTGAAGTGGTTGAGCGTGCCGTCGGGCCGGAGCCGCCCGGGACCGCCCTGCACGTCACCGAGCCCGATGGCCGGCCAGACGGCCATCCAGTCCTCGGTCCACTGCGAGGGGACGTTGACCGCACCGTGGGCGATGTGGGTCTGGAAGTTCCAGACCCCGCGCTCGCCGCCGGCGTTGCTGAACCACAGCTTGCCCCAGTCGTCCTGGGCCAAACCCCATTGGCCGCCGTTCGGGGCGGTGGGCTCTTGGATCGCCTTGCCGCCGGGAGTCCAGCGCAAGCGATAGGCGTTGTAGGTTGTGTAGATCCAGTTGTCCAAGGACCACACCAGACCGCTCGGCTGGTGCTCCATGTTGCCGCCGCGCGGGCCGCCGGCGAAGAAGAGCCGCTTCTCGTCCGCGGTCCCGTCGCCGTCCTTGTCGCGCCACGCCATGATGTCGCTGGTGTCGGTCACGCCGATCAGCACCTCGTCCTGCAGCGGCAGGACCATGCGCGGCACGAGCAGGTTGTCGGCGAAGACCGTGTGCTGGTCGAAGCGGCCGTCCTTGCGGCTCGATCCGTGGCGGGACACGCGGGAACGGGGCTCGAGCTCGCCGGTGCCTTCGATGTCCTGCATGTAGGTCCGCATCTCCACCACCAGCATCCGGCCGTCGCCGTCGAAGGCGATGGCCATCGGCTCCTTGATGTCGGGCTCGCTCAGCACGAGCTCCAACCGGTAGCCGTCGGGCAACTGGATCGTCTTGGCCTCGTCCTCCGCCGAGAGCGGCACGAGATGGCGCTCGACCGCCGCGGGCCGGCCGCCGTGCAGCGGCGTCAGCGGAGGCAACGACGCAGCGAAGACCGCCAGGGGCAGTGCGAAGGCGCTCGCGATCGCGGCGGCCGCGGGGACGAAGATCCGGAGTCCGTCGTGGCGGAGCGGGCGCACCGGACGGCACCGACCTGGGATCGGGAACATCCGTGCATCGTGGGAAGCGTCGGTCGCGAGGTAAAGACGAAGTCTTGACGCCTGCCCGGTGCGACCGTGGTCGAGTCGCCAGGTTTCCTGGGACCGTGATCCGGCCAAGCGGGTCCGGGTGGATATAGATCATCCCTTTCAACCCCAGGCCCCCGGGAACGGCCGACCGACTTTGATCGGCCACACGCCATCCATCGGGTCCCAAGGTCCGCTCCCGGACCGACACC
Source organism: Verrucomicrobiota bacterium (assembly GCA_031384285.1). Taxonomy (GTDB): domain Bacteria; phylum Verrucomicrobiota; class Verrucomicrobiia; order Limisphaerales; family UBA9464; genus CAIVQB01. The sequence goes on along the minus strand of JANNAJ010000397.1, from coordinate 10,419 downwards.
GGCACCGGCGGACGGCGGACGGCGTCCCACCGGTCGGCCACGACGAAGCGGCCCATGGAATTGGTTGCCAAGGCCCCGGCCGCTCCTGATTCTTATCTGCGAAGCTACCGACGACGGCGTGACCGCCCGATCGTGCGGCTGCGATATCGACCCGGATCCATCGTCCCATGCGCCAGTCCGACATCATCTTGTTAGCGATCGCCTGGAGCACCTCGCTCGGCTCGGTCCTCGCACGAGAGTCGCCACCGCGCGACCTCTCCGAGCTCAGCTTCGACGAACTGCTCACGCTGAAGGTCCAGTCGGTGACCGCGGCGGAGAAGCACGAGCAGCTCGTCACGGAAGCGCCTTCGGCGGTCTCGATCGTGACCAGCGCGGACATCCAGCAGCTCGGATACCAGACGCTCGGCGAGGTCCTGTCGAGCGTGCGCGGCTTCTACACCCGTTCGGACCGCAACTACACCTATCTCGGCGTCCGCGGCTTCAACCGGCCGGGCGACTACAACGACCGCGTGCTGTTCCTGGTGAACGGCCACCGGATGAACGACAACGTCACCGGAGGCGCGCTGATCGGGCCGGAGTTCCTTGTCGACGTCGCGGCGATCGACCGCGTCGAGGTGGTGCGCGGCCCCGGATCCGCGCTCTACGGCGACAACGCGTTCTTCGCGGTGGTCAACGTCATCACCAAGACCGGTGCGGACCTCCGCGGCGCCGAGGCGAGCGTCTCGGTCGGCAGCTTCGAGACGTACCGGGGCCGCTTCTCGGTCGGCGACAAGTTCAAGAACGACATCGACCTCTTCCTCTCCGGCACGATCCTGGAGCGGCGGGGTGAACGTGAGCTGTACTACCGCGAATACGTCGGTCCCGGCAGCGACGGTATCGCGCGGGACGCGGCCGGTGAATCCGCCTACTCGATGTTCGGCAGCTTGGCGTGGAAGGACCTCAGCCTCCAAGGCGGCTGGGTCGACCGCACGAAACATCTGCCGACCGGGTCGTTCGACTCGGTGTTCGGCGACCCGCGCAACAAGACGCTCGACGGGAGCTATTTCACCCGGCTGCAGTTCCAGCACGAGTTCTCCGAGGATTTCCACATCACGGCCAGCCTCAGCTACGACCGGTACCACTACGACGGGACGTACATCTATCCCTCGCCGGTGCCGCCGGGGACCAACCCGCTGATCGACTCGATCCGCGGCCGTTGGCTGACGGAAGAGCTGCAGCTGTACCGGACCTTCTGGGAGCGCCTGACGCTCTCGGGCGGCATCGAATCGCGGCAGAACATCCAGCAGGACCAGACGACCTACAGCCAGCTGCCGTACATCCCGGTGCTGGACGACCGGCGCCGGTCCGATGCCTGGGGCCCCTACCTCACCGCTTCGTACCGCGTGCTTCCCCGGCTGACGGTCGAATCGGGCTTCCGCTACGACAAAGGGGATTTCTCCGGCAGCGCGTTGAGCCCCCGGGCCTCGGTCGTCTACCTTCCGGTGGACGGCACGTCGCTGAAGGTCCTGTACGGCCAAGCGTTCCGAGGACCGAACGCCTATGAGCGGTTCTACACCGACGGCATCACGCAGAAGCCAAACCCGATGCTCCAACCGGAGACCATCGACACCTACGAAGCCGTCTGGGAGCAGGCGATCGGCACCCATTGGTCCGCGTCGGCCTCGGCCTACCTCTACGAAGCGCATGACCTGATCAACCAGTGGACGGACCCGGCGGACGGTCTGCTCAAGTACGACAACCTCGATTCCGTGCGCGGCAAGGGACTCGAGTTCGAGGTCTCGGCGCGGTATGGTCACGGGTTGCGCGGACGGGCCAGCGTCGCGTTGCAGGAGGTGCGGAACAGAAGCACCGGCGCGCGCCTCAGCAACTCGCCGCGCACGCTGGTCCAGGGCAATCTCGTCGTCCCCATCTGGGGTGAGGACGTCTCCTCCGGCCTCGACCTGCGCTATGTGAGCAGCAGCCTCGCACCGTCCGGAGGCCTCGCGCCGTCCTACTGGGTGGCCGACGTCACGCTCTTCACGCGGCGATGGCTCAACGGCGTCGAGCTCACCGCGACGGTCGACAACATATTTGACCACCGGTACTACGACCCCACTCCTCTGGAGCTCCGTCAATCCATCCTCGAACAACCCGGACGCACCTTCTGGGTCACGCTAGGCTACCGCTACTAGCGACGATGACCAGCCGCACCCAACTGCGCGTGGCTCCGGGTGGAGGACTTGCCGGTCCGGCCATGAGCCGGTCCGCGTTCCTGAGGGCGGTTCTCGCTTCGGCCGTCTTGCTGGCGGGGAACACCTTCGCGGAACTCGACGCGCCCCGGCCTTTGCCTGAGCCGGCGGTCAAGGCAGGACTCGTCTTCGGGCTCACCAAGCTCGTCGTCTGGCCCGACGCTGTGCTGCCCGCGACCGACACGCCGCTCCGCCTCGGCGTGCTCGGCAAACATCCGTTCGGCGACCGCCTCGACCGCCTGGCGGAGAAACGCACGCCGAAGGTCCGTCCCATCGCCGTCGTCTACGCTCAGGACGCGTCGGAGCTGCGCGATTGCCAGGTCGTCTTCGTCTCGCGCGACCGCCGGGAGTCGCTCGACACCGTGCTGGGCGTCTTCCGCGCGCGACCGGTCCTGATCGTCGGCGACGAGAAGGGGTTCGCCGACACCGGCGTCGGCGGCATGGTCAACCTGCGTACCCGCGACGACCACAAGGCGCTCCAGGTCAACCAGGCCGCCGCAGAGGCCGCGGGGCTCCGCCTGCGCGCGCAGCTCAGCCAATCCCAGCTCATCGAATACATCGGACGGCCGAAGAACTGAATGGACATCCCCTGGCATCGTTCGCTGCGCTGGAAGCTCATGGTCTTCGGGGCCGGGACGAGCTTGGTCGCACTGCTCGCGGCGCTCGCCGCCGTCATCGTGCTCGACTACGCCGCGTACCGGAGCGACCTCCGGGATGAGGTCGCGACCGATACCGCGCTGACCGCCCATCTGCTCCCGACCTCGCTTCGCTTCTCGGACCGGGCCTTCGCGAACCAGACCCTCGAGTTCGTGTGCCGTCGTCCCTCGGTCCGGATCGCGGTGCTCTACGACGTCTACGGCACCGCCAAAGGCGAGTTCCGGCGTCGTGGTCTGGCATCCGGGGCGCCCTTGCCGCCCTTCGGGCCGCCGGGCATCGAGGAAGCCGCCGGATTGATCACGGTGAGGCATGCGGTCATCGACGACGGCGAAACACTCGGCGTCGTGTGCGTCGAGGCCGATGTGGTGGACGCCCTGTCCCGCGCCCAAGGGGTCGCTGGCATCGTCGCCGGCGCGTGCGCCGTGGCCGTGGTCCTCGCATTCTGGCTATCCGCGGCGCTCCAAGGAGTCGTCACCCGGCCCGTCTTCCGACTGGCCGGGGCGATGGCCGGCTTGGCGAAGGACCACGACTATTCGGTCCGCGTGCCGGTCGGGCGCCGCGACGAGCTGGGCCTGCTCAGCGAGGGCTTCAACCAGATGGTCGGAGAGATCGAGGAGAAGAACGAGGCGCTCAAGGAGGCCCGCGACAAGCTCGAGCAGCGCGTCGCCGAGCGGACCCGCGAACTCGAGACCGCCACCACGAAAGCATGCGCGCTCGCCGCCGAGGCCGAAGCTGCCAACCAGGCGAAATCCGATTTCATCGCGACGATGAGCCATGAGATCCGCACACCGATGAACGGGATCATCGGCATGTCGAACATGCTCGCCGTCTCCGAGCTCCGGCCCGGGCAGATGGAGATGGTCGAGGCGGTCTGCTCGAGCGGCAAGGCGCTCATGGGGATCGTCGACGACATCCTCGATTTCTCCAAGATCGAGGCGCACAAACTGGAGCTCTCGGACGAACCGTTCGACCTCGACGAGGTGATCGACGGCGTGGCGGACCTCGTCGCGCCGCAGGCCCAGAAGAAAGGCCTCGAACTGGCGATCGAACCGGTCCCCGGTCTGCCCCGCCGCTGGCGCGGCGACGCGGGCCGCCTCCGCCAGGTCCTGCTCAACCTCGCCGGCAACGCCGTGAAGTTCACCCTCCGCGGAGAGGTCCTGATCCGGGCCGAGCTCGAGGCGGACGGACGCCTCTGCCTCGCTGTCCGCGACACCGGCATCGGCATCACACCGGAAAACCAATCCCGCCTGTTCCAGCCGTTCTCCCAAGCCGATTCCTCGACCACGCGGCGCTTCGGCGGCACCGGCCTCGGGCTCGCCATCACCAAGCGCCTCGTCGACCTGATGCACGGCACCATCTCGATCGCGAGCGAGGCCGGCCGCGGCACCGTGATCGAGGTCCGGCTGCCTCTGGTCCGTTGCGCCGAGCCGCCGATGCCCGCGACGGTCCGACCGGTCCGCGCCCTCGTGGTCGACGAGAACGCCTCGGCCCGGCGCGCCATCGTGGCCGCCTTGGCAGGGCTGGCGACCCGCGGGATCGACGAGGCGTCCTCGGAATCGGATGCCGCCGCGCGCATTCTGTCGACCGCCTACGACCTCGTGGTCCTCGACCGGCATCTCTTCGGCGCGGGCATCCTCGCCGCGCTGGACGGCCAGGAACGCCGTCCCGGCGGACGCCGGCCCGCGGTGGTGCTCGCGGGCTCGTTGGTCGAATCGGTCAACGATTCCGCCGCCCAACGGTCGGTCGACCTCGTCCTCACCAAACCCGTCCGCCGTTCCGGGCTGCGCGCGGCGTACATCGCGCTCGGTCTGGTGAAGTCCGGGCCCGGGACGCCGGTCGAGCGGACCCTCGCCGCCGCGCGACCACCGTCCGCTCCCCTGCACATCCTGGTCGCGGACGACAACAAGATCAACCGGTGCCTCGCGACCGCGATGCTCGAGCGGCTCGGGCACACCTGCGCCTTGGCGGAGGACGGCCGGTCGGCGGTCCAGATGTTCCGCGACGGCCGCTTCGACGCGGTGCTGATGGACTGCCACATGCCCGAGCTCGACGGCTATTCCGCGACGCACGAGATGCGCGCGCTGGAATCCGCCGACACGTCGCGCCCCCGGACGCGGATCATCGCGATGACCGCGGCCGCGATGGACGAGGAGAAGGACCGGTGCATCGCGGCCGGGATGGACGACTTCGTCTCCAAGCCGGTGAACATGGAACGGCTCGGCGCCTGTCTCGGCCAAGCGGCCAAGCCCCCGGCGGGCAGCTGACCGGTTCCCCGCGGCGATCCACCGACCGCCTGCGACCAAGGCGGCCAACTCGTCGTTGCCGGCATGCCGGAAGAGGTCTCCCCCGATGCGAGGCGAGCCCTACCAGGGCTTCTCCGGTGAGGCAAAGTGATCCGCTCTGCACCCATGAATCCACACCGGCATCGCCAATGAATCGTCACCGACCTATCCAAAGCCGATTTCGCCGGCCGCCACGGACTCTGCGATAGCCCAGTTGCACGCGAAACTTTCGGACTTATCCGGGGGAGTCACCCCGTAGGTCGCGCCAGCGTCTTGGACTGCGGTAGTCCTCTACCGCTTTGGCACCCGGGCTGCCGCCCGCAGATTGCCAAGGTCGATGTCCTTCGCGCGCCCGAAGGAAAGCGGTAGAGGACTACCGCAGACCAAAACCTCGCGGAATCCCCCCGCACCCGGTGAGCCCTACGTCTCCAGCGGCTTCCCCACGTTGATCCCGTGTTCCAAGCAGTAGGCTCCGTTCACCACGTACTTCTCGGCCCAGTGCTTCAGCCCGGCACGTTCCACGTCGGTCAACGCGCGCTTCACCACCGCCGGCGCGCCGACGACCAGCGATCCCGGCGGGATCTTCGTGCCGGGCGTGACGAGAGCGTTCGCGCCGATCAGGCTCTGCGCGCCCACGACCGCGCCATCGAGCACGGTCGCGCCCATGCCCACGAGGCATTCGTCCTCGATGGTGCAGGCGTGGACGTTCGCCGAGTGTCCGATGGTGACCCAGTTGCCGACGAGGCACGGGAAGTCGTCCGCGAGATGGAGCACCGCGTTGTCCTGCACGTTGGAATGGTGCCCGACCACGATGCGGTTGATGTCGCCGCGCAGCACCGCGCCGTACCACACGCTGCTGTGGTCGCCGAGCGTGACGTCGCCCAGCACGACCGCGGTCGAGGCGATGTAGACGCCTTGGCCGGTCACGGGCCGCTTGCGGAGGAAGGTGTCGAGCTGCGCGATGAGTTTGTCCACGCGGGGAGCGTCCGATGATCGTCTATCCCTGGCCAGTCCCGGACTCGTCGCCGCACGGGTCACCGCCGTGGATCCGTCCGCCGTCGCCGGTCACTAGACCCGACCGGGTGCGTTGACGGTCCCCGTCCGGACACGCATCTTCGCCGCTCCATGTCCGCCTTGCTTGATTCGCTCATCGAACTCATCCGCCGCACCTCCGCCGAGCTGCCCGACGACGTGAACGCCGCGCTCGTCCGGTCGCTGGAGGCGGAGAAGAAGGGCACCATCGCCGAGAGCGCGCTCAAGATCATCGAGCGCAACATCGAGCTGGCGAAGCGCAAGTCGCAGCCCATCTGCCAGGACACCGGGAGCGTGATCTTCTACGTCGACTGCCCGGTCGGCACGGACCAGATCACCTTCGAGGAGACCGCGCGCGAAGCCGTGAAGCAGGCGACGAAGAAGGGCTACCTCCGCCAGAACTCGGTGGATTCCATCACCGGCAAGAACGACGGCACCAACCTTGGTCCCGGAGCGCCGGCGATCCACTTCCACCAGCACCGCTCGCCGGAGACCGAGGTGCGGCTCGTCCTCAAAGGCGGCGGCTGCGAGAACGTCGGCGCCCAATACTCGCTGCCCATCGAGAAGCTGCACGCCAACCGCGACCTCGACGGCTGCCGCCGGGTCATCCTCGACGCCGTGCTCCAGGCGCAGGGCAAGGGATGCGGGCCGGGCATCCTCGGCGTGTGCATCGGCGGCGACCGCGCGACCGGCTACGAGTTCAGCAAGCAGCAGTTCCTGCGGAAGCTCGACGACCGTAACCCCGACCCGAAGCTTGACGCGCTGGAGCAGGACATCCTCAAGACCGCCAACGAACTCGGCATCGGCCCAATGGGTTTCGGTGGCAAGACGACGCTGCTCGGCGTGAAGATCTGCGCGGCGAACCGCGTGCCCGCGTCATTCTTCGTGAGCGTAAGCTACATGTGCTGGGCCTACCGTCGGCAAGGCGCGGTGCTGGACAAATCCTCCGCGATAGCCAAGTGGCTCTATTAATTTAAAAAGCTCGCCCTCATGACATCCCTCACCACCCCCATCTCCGAAGCCACCATCCGTTCGCTCAAGGTCGGCGAGGCCGTCGAGATTTCCGGCACACTCTTCACCGGGCGTGATGCGGTTCACAAATACCTGCACGAAGGCGGCCAGTTGCCACCCGGCGTGAACCTCATGCACGGCATCATCTACCACTGCGGTCCGGTGATGATGAAACAGGACGATGGCTCGTGGAAATGCACCGCCGCCGGCCCCACGACGTCGATCCGCGAGGAACCGTATCAGGCGCAAATCATCGGTGAGTTCGGCCTCCGTGCGGTGATCGGCAAGGGCGGCATGGGCGACCGCACTCTGGCCGGCTGCCAAGAGCATGGTTGCGTATATCTCCACGCGATCGGTGGCGCCGCGCAGGTGCTGGCCGAGTGCGTAAAGAAGGTGCGCAACGTTTACCTGCTCGAAGAATTTGGTTCACCGGAAGCCATCTGGGAACTGGAGGTGGAGAACTTCCCCGCCGTCGTCACGATCGATTCGCACGGCAACTCGCTCCACCGGGAAGTGCTTGCAACGAGCCAAGCGGCACTGGACGAAAGGCTTTAAGGCAGCGCCGCAGTCGACGACAGAGGCTCCCTGCTGGACGCAAACAAGGCCCAAGATCCTTTCGGCGTCGGTGCATAAAAGCAGAGGCCCCGGCAGTCCTTTCGGACCACCGGGGCCAAAGCGGGGGTGGGAGCTCGCCACGCTCTCTTTCCCAATCACCGGCATTTGGCGCCAAATGGCTGCCGGCTTCCCGACGCTGTTCTCCACGGCAAGCGGAGTATTCGGCCTCGCAGCAGGGCCGTCCGTCGCCTTACGGCAGGCGGATTGTTGAGTGAGGCCTCTGTGCCCGCTTGAGTCCGGCGTTTGCGGCGCCGGGTTGCGGACAAGGTCAAGACGCGTTTGCCACTTCGGTTCACGTCTTGACCGCTTCTCCCCAGGACGGCCACCGCTGGTGGCGGTGCGTTGGCCCGGGTTGACGGGTCTGACCTCTTAACTCTCAGGCTGCGTTCAGTTGACAGGCCGGCGGTGCGGTTTTTCGCATCGCCGACGTTGCGGAAGGTTTCCTCGCCTTGCCCGGCGGGGCCTCCCCGGCACAGTCGCTCGCTTTGTCACGCCGTTAGGCGTGGTTTGGGGCCGTTCATTTAAGTCCGGCCGGCGATACGTCTGCGCTCGTGCTGGTGCGCGGTAGCAGCCATCTACCCTCTGGGTAACCGCGATTCGCCGGGCGTCGAAACTCCGCCCGGATACTTGACTCGACTTGGAACGGTTTCTAATCGCTCCCGGCCGCTCAGCTCCTGAATCACGTGACTGACGGAGCGCGAACTCCGCCAGAGGAGCTGGTGAATACTGCCTCCTTTCCGCAGCTTGCGCCGCGTGCTTGAGGAGCCGGGCGAACCAGCCTCGCCCGACCTTTCCCCAGTCGCCTGGGATTATCTCTGAGTCTCGCGCAGGGTTCTTTCGTTCGCTGCCGGCCGGCTCAGTTCTTTCAATGAACAAGAACAGTTATACTCCACTTCTGGGGTTTGCCTATCAATTGATATGCACCCTTTGTTCACCGCTACAGGAAAGTTATTGACCGCGGAGCACGTGATACTAAGCCCGTAAACAGGCCAAACGCACACTTCCAAAACGAACAGGTCGCCGAGCCGGCGGTGGGGGGAACCACCACGGTGAACAACTCCCCTTCGAAACGCCAGACGCGTGCTCAGATTGAGCCATCAATCCGCCGTTGACCGTGTCCGTGTTGGCTTCCATTTTCCCGGTCCGCGCTGGCATGAAAACAATCCTGTTCGTCTGCACTGGCAATACCTGCCGCTCTCCGATGGCGGAGGCGCTGGCACGGCGTGCCCTCGCGGACAAGCCCGGATGGCGCGTGGTCTCGGCCGGCCTTGGCGCCATCAACGGCCAGCCGCCCAGCACGCACGCGGTGACGGCGATGCGGGCACTCGGCCTCGACATCTCAGGCCAGCGATCGCAGATGATCACCGGCCGGCTCGCCCGGGAAGCCGACTATATTTTCGGGCTGACCCACGGGCACGTTGAAGGGGTAAACTACCTCTTTCCCGAGGCGGCCGGGAAAACCTTCGTGCTCCGGGAATTCGACGACTCGCTCGACGGCCACGACCAGGACATCAGCGATCCCATCGGCGGCCCCTACGAGGGCTACGTCGAAACGCGCGACCAAATCTCCGCCGGGATCGCGGACGCACTGGCCTTTCTCGAAGCCCACCCCAACTCCACGCAACTCATGCTCTCCTTCGCCCTTGGTTCCGATCACGCCGGCTTCGCCCTCAAGGAATCGCTCAAGCCCGTCTTCGTGCGGCTCGGCATCCATGCGGTGGATTGCGGCACTCACTCCCTCGAATCCACGGACTATCCGGATTACGGCCACGCCGTTGCCCACCTCGTCGCCGAGGGGGAGGTGGATTTTGGGGTGCTCTGTTGCTCGACCGGCGTCGGCATCAGCATCGCCGCCAACAAGGTGCCCGGCATCCGCGCCGCCCTCGTCACGAACGAGGAGGTCGCCGCCCTCTGCCGTCAGCACAACGACGCCAACATTCTCTGCCTCGGCGCGAAGACTTCCACGCCCGAGCAGGCCGCCAAGATTTTGGAAGCCTTTGTCCGCACTGAATTTGAAGGCGGCCGCCACCAGCGCCGCGTGAACAAGATCGAATCTGACATGCCCTTGAAACTCGCCTCCGTTGATCCCGCCATCGCCGAAGTCATCGCTCACGAGCGCAAACGCCAGCTCGAGAACATCGAGCTGATCGCCTCGGAGAACTTCACCAGCCCCGCCGTCATGGAAGCCCAGGGCAGCGTGCTCACCAACAAATACGCCGAGGGCTACCCCAAGAAGCGCTGGTATGGCGGCTGCGAAAACGTGGATGTCGCGGAACAGCTCGCGATCGACCGCGCGAAGCAACTCTTCGGGGCCGAACACGCCAACGTGCAGCCCCATTCCGGTTCCGGCGCGAACATGGCCGTCTATTTCGCCATGCTGCAGCCGGGAGACAAACTCCTCACGATGGACCTCTCGCACGGCGGCCATCTCACGCACGGGAACAAGGCCAATTTCTCCGGCAAGTTTTTCGAAATCGTCCATTACGGCGTCCGCCAGGGCGATGAACTGATCGACTACGACCAGCTCGCGGTCCAGGCCCGGGAGCATCGGCCAAAGATGATTACCGTCGGCGCCTCGGCCTATCCACGCATCA
>JANNAJ010000290.1:0-8777 GCA_031384285.1 Verrucomicrobiota bacterium | reverse complement strand
GAGCACACCTTCGCGGATTGAAGAGCGGGCCGGCGGGCCGGGTCTGGAACGTCTTCCTATGCGACCGTTGATCCTCATCACGCCGAGCACCTCGCCCGCCGGGGCCGAGATGGCCGACCACTCGACCAGCGTGTCGAGCCGTTACCTCGACGCGGTGCTCGCGGCCGGCGGATTGCCCGTGTCGTTGCCGTTGACGACCGATCCGGCGGTGTTGGCGGATGCCGTCGCGCAAGCGAGCGGCGTCCTGTTCAGCGGTGGCGACGACATCGATCCGCGGCGGTACTTGCCGGAGGTGCCGGAAGCGTTGCTCGCGACCTGCGACCTGGCCGAACCGGCGCGCGACGTGATGGAACTAGCGCTTCTCGCCGAGATCTTCCGCCAGCGGAAGCCGCTGCTCGCGATCTGCCGCGGACACCAGTTGGTGAACATCTTCCTCGGCGGCACGCTTCATGTCGATCTGCCCACCCAGGTCGCCGGCTCGGTGGTGCACAACCAGATGGACCTCCGCAACGATGTCGCGCACCACGTCGATCTGCCCGCGGATTCCCGGTTCGCGGCGATCTCCGGGACGACCACGCTCGGGGTGAACAGCACGCATCACCAGGCGATCCACCGGTTGGCGTCGCCGTTGCGGGCTTCCGCGACGGCACCTGACGGTGTGGTCGAGGCCGCGGAACTGGGAACCGAAGGGCTAGGCCTCCTGCCGTGGTTCCAGTCTGTCCAGTACCATCCCGAACGCTTGGCAGCGCCGGAACACGCCCGCTTGTTCCGGGCGTTCGTGGAGGCCTGCCGCACACCCGACCGATGAACGCTCCACACACGATCCCGACGGTCCGGCCGTCCTGTTGTCCTTGGGCAGCCGTGCTCGCCCTATGCCTTTGCTTGGCCGGCAACCTGGTTCCTGCCGCCTTTGCCGCGGAGGCCGCTCCTGCGCTTCCGTCCCCGATGTACGAGTTCCGGCCCGGATTGCCCGATGGCACGGGCAAATGGTACCTCGGGCGCGAGATCGCCTGGTTCATGAGCCATCAGGGCGCGATGTGGCTGGAACGTCCGGAGCGCGAGGAGGAGGAGCAACCGACCCGCCTCGTCGAGGCGCTCAAGCTCAAGCCGGGAGATGTCGTCGCCGACATCGGCGCCGGCAGCGGCTACCTGACCTGGCGCATGGCCAAGCGCGTCGGCCCGACCGGCAAGGTGTTCGCCAACGACATCCAGCCCGAGATGCTCGCCATCCTGCGCACCAACGTGGCGGCGCATGGCGTCACCAACGTCGTCCCGGTGCTCGGCAGCGTCACCAACGTGGACCTGCCGGCCGCAGCGATCGATCTCGCCATCTTCGTGGACGTCTACCACGAATGCGACCATCCGCATGAGATCATCCGGTCCTTGTGCCGCGCGCTCAAGCCGGGCGGTCGTCTGGTGTTCGTCGAGTACCGCGGCGAGGACAAATGGGTCCCGATCAAACCGCTGCACAAGATGACCGAGGCGCAGGTGCGGAAGGAGATGGCGCAGCAACCGCTGGATTGGGTGGAGACGTTGGGCTTCCTCCCGCGGCAGCACATCATCGTGTTCCGCCGGCGCGCCGGCTCTGCGAGGGATTGATCCGCGGTCCGCGCAAAGGCGAGGACGTCCTCTCGGCGCGGGGCGGAGATCGAGACCAAGGCCGGGACCGTGCTGCTCAGCTGGAACGATGCGGTGGAACGGAGCGCGGACGCCCTCGTCCGCCAGACCACGCGGCGCTCCGCCACGTTTTCCATCGGACCTGTGTGAAGCCGTCGGCCGTGGGTGCCCGAAAACGTGCGCTGGACGTCTTGGCACCGCGAGCGATCCACGTGGACGAGGGCGTCCGCGCTCCAGCGGCACCGTTCCGGCTCAACGGGTGTGCGCCGCAGGATCGGGGATGCTCGCGTCGCCGCGCTTGAGGCCGATGTTCTGCTCGTAGTCCCCCAGCCGGAGCGTCCGTCCCTCCGCCTTCGCCCGCCGGTTGAGGCCGAGGCGGGCGATGCGGTCCACCGCTTGGTCGGCCCATTGCGATCCGGGGAACGCTTGGCCGATGCGCTCGAGCGTGAGCTTCGCGACGCCGATGCCGTCGGCGGAACGGAGCTGGATGTCGGCGAGCTCGTTGAGCCAGCGCACGACATGGCGGGCCGGGGCGCTCGGCTGGCGGATGAGATGTTCGAGCTGGTCGGTCGCCAGGTCGAAGCGGTTCGCGTGGTCGACGTAGAGCAAGGCCAGCTTCTCCCGCGCATCCCAATCGTCCGCGAACAGCACGAGGTGGGCGGTCAGGTGGTCGATCTCGCCCGCCGGGTCCTCCGGCGTCGCTTGGCTCGCGCCGTGGTCGTCTTCGAGCCCGATCCTCGTCTCATGGTGGGTGACCACCAACTTGGGCCGTTCGGCTTTCTGCGCCAGCTGATCCGCGCCCGGGAGATGCGCGAGATGTTGGCGCGCGGTCAGAGCGGCCTCGCTGTCGGGGAAGCGGTCGACGATGCGCTGATAGGTCTCGCGGGCGGACGGGATGTCGTTGAGCCGGTTGAGCTGGAGCTCGGCGATGCGGCTGAGCGCCACCGCCACCTCGCCGCCGGCACGGCCCGGGGTGTCGACCATCTCCGTCAGGACCGCGACGGCGGTGGCCGTGTCCTTGAGGTCTTCGAGGTGGATGCTCGCCAGAAGATGCAGGCCTTCGGCGTCGCCGGGGAAGAGCGCGAGCTGGGCCTCGACGGCGGCCAATGCTTGCGCGGGTTCGCCCCGCTTCCGGTGCGCGATGCCGTGCGCATAGAACGGACGCCGCTCCACCTCCTCGTCGCCGCCGGTCATCGAGCCGAGGATCGGGCTGAGCAAGCCGCTGACGACGTGGGGCAACCACATCGCGGCCAAAGGGATCGCGGCCACGAGCACGGCGAAGAGGGCGATGACCTTGGCCGACTCCCTGCCGTCCTTCCCGATGGCAAACGAGACGCCGACGACCACGAACAGACCGACGGTGAGGAGGATCTTGCCGGGCAAGGACATCATCTCCCCGATGCTCCCCGCTTTGGCGATGCGTGCCATCAGCAGGAGCGTGACCACGCCCAACCCGACCGCGAAGAGGAAACCGGCGAACAGCGATGCGAAGAGGAACATGGGTGGACGGGGAGTTGTTGTCGGGAAACAAGCACAGGAGCCAGGGAGCGTCCACGACGATTTGTCGGATGCGTCGCGCGCTGACGGGTGCGTCACCGCGGCTGCCGGATGATCCTGTGTCCCGGCAGCTGCGCCGCCGACCGTCATGGACCGGCATCGTGGGGATGCCAGCGAAGGTCGGGATTGTTGGTGCGACCTTTGCCGTTGGCGAAGTCCCGGTAGGCGGCGACCGGGAAACGTTGCGCGTGCCCGTCGAGCAGGAGGAAATCGCAGCCGCGGGAATGGAGGTTCGTGTGGGCGTTGTTGGCGGAGGCGACCGCGGCGACCTTCCCGTTGTCGAAGAGCCAGACCGTGAGCGCCGGCCAAGGAAGGGTCCCAAGCTTCACCTGGACACCCTTCCCGGACCCGTTCACGTGCTCGTTGAGGCAGTAGTGGAAGAGGTTGTTGGTGTTGCTGCGCCTCGGGTTCGACGGGCAGTGCCAGACCGAGCGGCCGAGCGGCGTGGCGGGGTTCGTGCGCCAAGGCATGTCGCGATAGGGCGCGATGCCCATCGTCCTCGGTAGGTCGACGTACCAGCCTTCCACGGTGGACGTGCCGTTGGGCGTGCCGTCCTGCGGCAGGAGATCGCCGTTGTCCATGGCGAAGAGGAACGTCGCGACGCCCCATTGCTTGAGGTTGCCGAGGCAGACAACGGTGCCGGCCTTCGACTTGGCGCGCGACAACGCGGGCGACAACAGGCCGGCGATGACCGCGATGATGGCCACGACGACGAGCAGCTCGAGGAGGGTGAATGCCCTGTCGGTCGCCGGATGCCGTGCCGCGCGGAGACTCTCTCGCCGACCGCTCACGGCGCGCTGATCCGGTAGAAGACCTCGGTCCCATCTGCCGGTGGTGTCTCGGCGAAGCTGCCGGTGGTGATCCCGCTGGCCACCGGTGCGTAGGGGCCTTCCGGCCGGCTTGCGCGGTGGGCCGAGTAGGTGAAGCCGGTTTTCGTGTCCCAGCGGACCTGGATGCCGTCGCCGGTGTGGACGACCGATAGGATGATCGGTGGATGCTCGCCCAACGACGAGCCGGCTTCGGTCCACGCCTTGCCGTCGGGGCGGATCCCCGGTGTGGCGTGGCGCTCGTTGGCCGAACGGTGCGGGATGAACTTGCCGTCCGCCGTCGGGAAACGGGCGAGTGCGCTGTCCGGGCCGAGATCGGTTCCCGCATACACGACACGGGTCACGACCCGACCGAGGAGGTTGCGCACCACGATGGAATCGCCGTCGTTGTTCAGCGCGAGACCGCCGGTCTCGCTCGCCGGCTCGGCGCGGACGGCGGCCGGGAGGCCGGGGCGGTTGGTGCTCGCGGGTCCGCCGAACACGACGACCGCGTTGGAGGCCGCGAGCAGCGTCGTGGCCAGGAACTGGTGCCGCTTGGCCGACCCATCGGAGATCGTCCAGCCGATGAGGTCGAGCTCGCTGCCGGAGAGGTTCACCAACTCGACGAACTCGTCGTTCAGCGTCGGGTTGGCCCCCTGTGGGTTGGGGCGGTGAAGCGGGTTGGCGTTCGGAGCGCTCGCGGATGCGGTCGGGTTCGCGTAGAACTCGGTGAGGACCAACTGTTGTTCGGCGACCGTCGGGACATAGACGTCCACCACCGTCTTGGCCTGCGCGGCATCGTTGGCGGCGGTGAGGATCACCGGGAAATCGACCCCGGAATCGTCGGCCACCGCCGTGTAGACGAACGTCCCGGTGACATGTCCTCCGGTGTCCGCGCTCCTGTTGCTGAGCGACCAGACCCCGGTGGCGGGCAAGGTGCCGGCAGGCGTCGAGACCGTGAATGCCCGGCCCTCGGGATCGGTGACCTCGAAGCGCAGGGTGACCTTCTCCCCGGGCCGTAGCGATTGGTCGCTGAAATCGTTGGTGAGCTTGTCGCCGGGCCGGATGAGCCCGGCCAGCTCCGCGGTGAAGCGGATCGTGGGCGGCCTCGGCGCGGCGATGATATCGACGCGTCGCGTCGGGATGATCTGATACCCGGAGGTGCGCGGATCGCTGGAGTCGGACTGGCCGAGCACGCCGATGATGGTCGCGGGTCCATCCGGTTTGTCCTGGCCGAGGACATCGAGGACCCGGGCATCGACGCGCAGGATGAAATCGTCACCGGTCGAGGTGGTGACCTTGAGGTTCGCGGCGGCGGCGGGGAATTTGGGGTCCCTGCGATCGATGATCACGTCCGGGAGCGCGACGACGCTGCCTTCGAGGCGTTCGATGGCGGGAACATCGTTGATGATCTGGACATCCAAAGGCTTGGGCGCCGGCAACGGGTTGCCCAGCGAGAGCACCTCGATCCGGTGCTTCGCGTTGCCGGCGTCGAGGTCGAGCTTGAGCAATCCGCTGACATGCCCGAGCGGTCCGGTGGCCCGGACCTTCGCGCCGGCGGGCGGGCAGTTGGTGCCGGCCAGACCGTCGATGAAGACGGCGATACCAGCCGTCGCATCCTGGAGAAAAAAGAGGGTGTCGGACGGCACCGCGAGGCTGGTCCACGAGGTCACGATGCCTTCGACCGTGTAGAGTTGCTTGGTGTCGACGGGTGTGAACTTGACCGCATCCACGAGCGTGCGGAGGAAGGCGATGTCGGTGGCGATCACTTCCGGCGGAGGAGCGGTGACGATGAGCGTCGCCGGATCGCTGAACGTCTGGCCGGAGGTGTTGCGGATCCGGACGCGGTAGATGCCGGCTTGCGTGGACGACGCCTTCCGGAGGGTGAGCGTCTCCGCGGTCGCACCCGGGACTTCGTTATCGGCCAAGAACCATTGGTAGGTGAACGGCGCGGTGCCCGATGCGATGACGGTGAACGCAGCGTCGGCGCCCGAGACCACGGTGACATCGGCCGGTTGCCGCGTGATGACGGGCGGAGCGCCTGCCGGGGTCACGACGAGCACCGCCTCGGCGCTGGTGGCGGTGCCCAAGACGTTCGAGACCACGACGCGATAGGATCCGGAATGTGCCGCCACGACCGAGGACAAGTTGAGCGTCGCCCCGGTAACGCCTTCGATCTCGGTGCCGTCCTTTTGCCATTGGTACACGAGGGGCGCGGTCCCGGTGGCTTCGACGGTGAACGTGACGTCGGTGCCGGCCGACACGGTATGGCTCTTCGGCGGTCGGGTGACGACCGGTTGGGCGGGCGGCGGGTCCACGGGGTGTCCGGCCAGCGCCTCCTCGAAGGTGGTCGCGACGACCAGGTCGTCCACTGCGACGACGCCCATGCCGGCGCCGCTGCTCAGGGATTGTCGGAAGCCGAAGGCGAGCACCGGGATCCCGCTGGTCGCATCGGTCGTGACGACATTCGGGTCCGAAACGGACGTCGGGTCCACCCAGAGCGTGGATGTCCCGGCTTTCACGTCGTGTCGGACGACGATCGTATGGGTCGAGCCTTGCGCCAGATCCGTGGGCAGATAATTCGCCGCGGCCGTCGTGGCGGCGATCCCCAACCGGAGGGAGCCCTTTGCCGCACCGGTCGCCGAAGCGAAGACCCGCGCGCGGAAGCCGGAGGCCGCGTCCTTGAGATGGGCGAAGAATGTCCCGGCTCCGGACGGCAACGTGGTGAAGGTCGTCTTGAAGCGGGCATAGAGCACGATGCCTGAAGCGGGGTCGTAGGGCGCTCCGCTGATGGCCGAGTTGATGTCCTCCGATTCCTTCTCCGTGAGGTTCAACTTCCCCGCGGTCGTGTCGGCTTGACCCGCGGTGCCGCTGTGGTTGTTCCATCGTCCCCCGGAGTTGGTGGTGATGGGTCCGTCGGGGTAGGCGAACTCCTCGGACAAGAGGACCGATGCGTGCGTCGCGGGCACCAAGAAGGCCAATGTGAAGAGCAGACAGAGCAGGTTCGTTCTCATCGGAGGGCCGTGGATTGGATGTGGGTGGGAGGGTCAGAAGAAGCCTCGGCCTGAAGCCGGGAAAGTGGCGCTGTCGAAGGCGCGAAAAAATGCAGGGGCGGACGGAGGATCGATTGTGCGACGCCATCCGCCTCCGAGAAGTCGGCTCCCGCAAATCAGTCTAGATGACGGTCATCGTGTTCACGACGATTGGTCCGGTCCTTGTTCCGGTATCATCGGTAGATCGTTTGTCCGGGATTGCGGGACACCCCTCCTATCCCCGCAGGTTTTCATCTACCGTGGTGAAATAATGGTAAATTACCTAGCATGGTCAAGAAAATCCTTATCTAAGATAAGAACAATCAGGCGTCAGACGGGTGTTGAACGCAGCATGAGGTTTTCTCGCCGGCCACCGAGGTGCCGAGGCGGGGGGCAGCGATCCGAAGCCGCCGGCCTCAAACCAAGGCCCCGATGCGGAGGAGGCGGAGGACCGGCTCTTTTGCCGCGCGGGACAGCGCGAGTTCCACGTCGAACTCGGCGATCCAGTCGTTATGGCCGTCGGGATCGACGAGCACCTGCTGGACGCGCCAGCTCAGTTTGTCCTCGGCGGGCAGCACGTAGGTGTGGCGGAGGTTCCGAGCCTCGGGGTCGAGGCAGATGAATCGGTGGCCCGAGTGGTAGGCTTCGAGGATCTTGCGTAGCCGGTCCGCGGTCCAGGGTTGTCCTTCGCCGTCCTCGGGGAACGACGGGACGGCGAGCGCCTGCTCGGGATCGTGGTCGGCCAGCGCGCGGAGGAAAGCGAAGGCCTTGTTGCGGATGGATGCGGTGAACGCCTTCGCGTCGCGGGTGACGTCCTGTGCCGCCGCCTCGGCGCCGGGCGGCCGGAGTTCGGGCACGTCGGCGACGGGGACCACGCGGTCCGGGTTCCGCATCTTCTCCCATTCGTCGAGCAGGCTGGAATCGACCTGCCGGAGCATCGCGCCGAGGTAGAGCTCCATCTCGCGGACGGCATCGTCCTTGGCCGCGTCCGGCACGGTCTGGGCGAGGACCTTGTAGACGCTGTTCAGGTGCCGGAGCAGCACGCCCTCCGCGCGCTGGAGGTCGTAGATCTTGATGTAATCCGCGAAGGAGCGGAACTGCTCGAACATCTCCCGTGCGATCGATTTCGGACGGATGTTCTCCTTGCCGACCCACGGATGCTTGTCGGCCCAGGTGTTGAAGGTGTCGTAGATGAACTCCCGCTTCGGCTTCGGATGTTCCAGTTTCTCCAGTTCCTCCATGCGCTGGTCGTATTCCATCCCTTGCGCCTTGAGCTCGGCGATCTTGTCGCCCTTCAGCCGGCTGAGCTGGGCGCGCAGGATGGCGTCCGGATCCTCGAGGATCGATTCGACGAGCGTGACGAGGTCGAGCGCGTAGTCGGGCGCATCGCGGTCGAGCAGCGGGATCGTGTCGAGCAGGTAGAGCGAGAGGACCTGGTTGAGCGAGAAGTCCTCGGGCAGCGCGACGTTGACGCGGAGCTTCCGCGCCGGCCCTGCCAGGGTCCCCGCTCCGGGATCCGGGGTCCCCAGGACCGGCGGGATGATCTCGATGATCCCACGGTCGACGAGCGAGCGGAAGAGCTGCCACCCGCGCTTGGTGTGCGCCTTCTTCTGCTTCGCCGAATCGTGGCAACGGCGGATCATCTCGCGCATCGCGCGGCATCCATCGCCGGGCCGGCCGAGCACGTTGAGCAGCATCGCGTGCGTGACCTGGAACCGCGACATGAGCGGCTCCGGCGGCGCGGTCATGAGGCGCGTGTAGGTGT
>JANNAJ010000256.1:0-2880 GCA_031384285.1 Verrucomicrobiota bacterium | reverse complement strand
TCGTCCGGTGGCTCCGGGCCCGACCGTGCCTGCGAAACCTGCCAGACCTGACAACCGGTCCTCCTCCCGCCGTTCGCGGGTGAGCGCCGGCCTGTTGATGTACCGGCAGCTGGACGGCGAACTGCAGGTGTTCATCGCGCGTCCCGGCGGACCTTGGTTCCCGAACAAGGAGCACGACGTCTGGACGATCCCGAAGGGCGAGGTCGAGCCCGGCGAACAACTGCTCGAGGCCGCCATCCGCGAATTCCAGGAAGAGGTCGGCATCGAGCCTTCCGGCCCGTTCATCGAGCTCGGGTCGATCCGACAGAAAGGCGGCAAGACCGTCCACGCTTGGGCGTTCTCCGGCGATTGGCAGGACGGCTGCCCGATCCAGAGCAACACCGTCGACATCGAGTGGCCGCCCGGCTCCGGCCGCTGGTCGACCTGGCCGGAGATCGACCGCGCGGCGTTCTTCACGGTGCCCGCGGCCCGCGAGCGGATGAAGTTCACGCAGCAGCCGCTCATCGACCGCTTGGCCGAGCTGCTGGCTCGCATGCCGGTCGCGGCCTGACCCGACCGGCGACGGACCTCAATCCTTCGCCCAGAAGTCGAGCACGAACACGTCCGCGATCAGCGGCTTCACGAGGGTGCCGAACTCCTTGTGGTCCGGATGCACGAGGTAGGCGTTGCGGTCCTCCTCGGAGTTGAAGGTGAGGATCCATCCGTGGGTGCAGCCCTTGTTCAGCCCCTCGGTGCTGTTGTTCAGGCCCCAAGCGAGTTTTTGGACCTGCGGGATCTTGGTCTTCAGCGCGCGGAACGCCTCCTCGACCTTCTTCACGTCGTCCTTGCTCGCGGTGTCCTTGAACTTGAAGGCGACCACGTGCTGGAGCTTCCCGGCCTTGGCTTTCTTGCTCTCGGATTTCTTGACCGCCTTCACGGCCTTGGCGGGTTTTGTGTCTTGGGCGGCGGCATTGGGCATGGCGATGGAAGCGCACGCTGCGAGGAGCGCGGCGCAGAGGAGGGTCTGGAGTTTCATTTCGGGCGAGGATGCGGAAGTGACGCGGCCCGGACCCTAGTTGTGCCCGGCTCCGGGACGCAAGCGGCGCACATAGCCGTTGTCGCGGAACCAGCGGATGGCGTCCGCGAGCGCCTCGGCCGGCGGCGTCTGCGGCATGCCGAGCTCGGCCACGGCCTTGGCGGGGTTGAACCACATGGTGTGCTTCGCCATGCGCACGCCGGCGAGCGGGGCCTTGGGCGGCTTGCCCGTGAACTTCGAGACGAACTCGTCCACGTGCGCCGCCGCCAACGCCAACGAGTATGGCACCCGCATCCGGGGCCCGGGAACGCCCGAAAGGCGCTCGATCTCCTGGAATGCGTGCTGCATCGTCCAGTTCCCGTCGCGATGGCCGAGGATGTAGCGCTCGCCGACGCGGCCCTTCTCGGCGGCGAGGATGTGCCCGACCGCCACGTCGCGGACGTGGACGAAGTTGAGCCCGGTGTCGAGGTAGCCCGGCATCGCACGGTTGAGATGGTCGACGATGACCTTGCCGGTGGGGGTGGGCTTGACGTCGCGGGGACCGACCGGTGCGCTCGGGTTCACGATGACGACCGGCGCGCCTTGCTGCACGAGCTCGCGCGCGGCGACCTCGGCCTGCCATTTGGAGAGCTTGTACGGGTTCGACATCTGCGCCTCGGAGACCGGCGCCTTCTCGTCGGTCGGGATGAGGCGGTCGCCGGGAGTGGGCTTGGGCAGGCCGATGCAGCCGACCGTGCTGGTGTAAACGATGCGGGAGCATCCGGCCTTCATCGCGGCGCGGATGACCTTCTGCGTGCCGAGCACGTTCGCGCGGAACATCGGCTCGTAGTCCGGAAGCCACAGCGCGTAGCTCGCCGCGACGTGGAAGCACCAGTCGCAGCCGCGCATCAGATCGGCGAGCGTGTCCGATCTATCGGTGATGTCGCCCTCGACGCGTTCGTGAGCCGCACCGGCGAGGCCGCGCACATCCGCTCCCGGCCGCAGGAGGGCGCGGACGCGGTGCCCCCGCGCGACGAGCTCGTGGACGAGGTTCGCGCCGACGAATCCCGAGGCACCGGTGACGAAGCAGTTCACGGAGCGGAAGCAGACCACGGCGTCGCCCGGTCGGACACCGATTTTCGCCGCGCAACCGGCCTGCACCGGGCCACGAACAGTCCTGCTTCCATCTCCGCCTTCCGTCGGCCGGGCCAGGGTGCTTTTTCACCGGATCCCGGAATGGCGGGACCCCGTCCGCGCCACCGAGGCTGACCCCGGGGATCTCACCGCCGCTTGGCCATCAGCGACTCGATCTCGTCGGCTTCGAGCGGGATGTCGGCCATCAGGTCCACGTTGCCTCCGGCCTTGATGAGGATGTCATCCTCCAGACGCACCGCGAATCCTTCCTCCCGGATGTAGATCGCGGGCTCGACGGTCATCACCCAACCTTCGGCGAACGGCTCGGTCGTGAACCCGACGTCGTGGACATCGAGGCCGAGCGGATGGCCGCAACCGTGCATG
The DNA here is from genome assembly GCA_031384285.1 of Verrucomicrobiota bacterium. Lineage (GTDB taxonomy): Bacteria > Verrucomicrobiota > Verrucomicrobiia > Limisphaerales > UBA9464 > CAIVQB01. Next base: position 368 of record JANNAJ010000256.1, on the reverse strand, counting down.
AAATATCTGCGGTAGGCCGGCTTCTCCGGGTCTTGCCGCCGGATGTCGCGCGTCGTGATCAAGCCGAGGTCCACGCACTCCTTCTCGATGTGCTGCTCGCACTCCTTCTGCCAATCTGCGGGCTTCTTGCCCGGGACCAGACCGGCGATCTGCGCGCGAAGCACACGGAGGACGGCGTCGTAGACCTGGCGCTGGCGCTTGGTGAACTTGCCGTTCACCGGGATGGTGCGCGTGAGGTCGGCGTTGTAGTTCGCATAGTTCGCGGCGACGTCGAGGAGCAGCAGGTCGCCGGCTTTGCACGGCCCGTCGTTCTGGATGTAGTGCAGCACGCAGGCGTTGGCGCCGCTGGCGATGATGGGGTTGTAGGC
>JANNAJ010000733.1:0-2325 GCA_031384285.1 Verrucomicrobiota bacterium | reverse complement strand
AATCGGTGCCCAGCTCAGGCCGCCTTGGGGGCGGCGCGGCGAGCGCGCTTCTTCGGGGCCACGACCGGTTCCGGGTCGGTGTCGGAAGGTGCCATCTCCCAGCCGATCTTCTCTTCGATGAGCTCGAGCATGGCGATATCGGCGGCGCCCATCCCGGCGGTCACATTGACCAAGGGCCGGCTCGATCCGCCCGCCCCGCTGTTGAGCTGGCGGACCCGTCGGGAGACGAGGTTCACCAAGATGTGGGGGTTGCCGACCTTCTCTAGGGCTAATTTGGTGAGTTCGATGTTCATCGCGACAAACTGGACTGTACGAAAGAACGCCAAAGTATCGGGGGAACTCCGCTGAGCAACACTAAACTCAGCGCCCCGCAGGCTTGGCGCGGGCGCGGTCCCCGGCGTAACCTGCCGCCATGCTCGCTGCGCTGAGGTTCCTCGGTATCGTGAACGCCTCGGTCTGGTTCGGATCGGCCATCTTCCTGACCTTCGCCGCCGGGCCGGCGTTCTTCTCCCAAGAGATGCTGGAGCTGATGCCCCGGTACCATGCCGGCCGGGTCGCCCAGATCGTCCTCGGTCGCTACTTCGTCCTGCAGGCCGTCTGCGCCGGCGTCGCCATGGCGCATCTGGTCCTCGGATGGCTCTACGCGGGCAAGCATCCCGGGCGTTTCGGGACCGGCCTGCTCACCGGCTTGGTGGCGCTCGGCCTCGCCGGAGGCCTATGGCTCCAGCCGAAGCTCAAGGATCTGCACGCGGTGAAATACGCGACCAACACCACGCCCGCCCAGAAGGCGGAAGCCGGGAAGTCGTTCGGTGCATGGCACGGTGTCTCCCAAGGCATGAACCTGCTGCTCACGGCCGGGGTGCTGCTCTATCTGTGGCGCACGGTCGAGACACCGGCGGCACCGCGCATGGACAAGCTCCGTCGCGCCGGGCTCTAGCGCCGCCCGAAGCTCAGGCCAGCTCAGGCCTCGGCGGTCTTCTTCTTCGCCCGCGGCTTGGCCACGCGAGGAGCGTCGCCCCAGAGGCCCTCGAGGTCGTAGCGTTCGCGGACGTCGCTCTTCATCAGGTGGACGATCACGTCGAAGAAATCCGCGACGATCCACGATTGGCCGGCCGCTCCGTCCATGACCTTCGGTTGGACGCCGTGCTCCTTTTGGAGCCGGTCGAACACCTCGGATTCGATGGCCCGCAGATGCGGCGCGCTCGAACCGGAGGCGATCACATAGAAGTCTGTCACGCTCGACAGCTTGCGCACGTCGAGCACCACCACGTTCTCGGCCTTCTTGTTCTCGGCGTAGTCACGGCACAGCTGGGCCAATTTCTTCGGATCCATCGGGAAGTGAGCTTGCCGCAACCCGCGCCGATTTCAAAGCGCTTTGTCCCGGGACATCGGCGGCCCGCCGCGATTGACCCTCCGGGACACCGCTGGTCTAGTTTTCCGGTGAGACGAGCCGCGTGCACCTGTGCCTTGCTGATGCTTTGCCTCGGCATCTTCGGCCGGGCAGCGGACGCGGTCGGCTGGTCGGCGGGCACCGGCCATCGCTCTTTCAAGATCGACGCGGGCTCCGGAGCCCGCGTCGGTTTCACCGAGATGAAGCCCGGCGCCACGGGGCTCGACTTCACCAACCTGCTGCGCGGCGACTCCTATCTCACCAATGCCGTCGCCCACAACGGCGCGGGCGTCGCGGTCGGCGACATCGACGGCGACGGATGGGCCGACCTCTACCTTTGCAGCCTGGAGGCGCCCAACCGGCTCTATCGGAACCTCGGCGGCTGGAAGTTCCAGGAGGTCCCCCTCGGCGATGCGGCGTGCCCCGGCCAGATCTCGACCGGCGCTTGCTTCGCCGATGTCGACGGCGACGGCGACCTCGACCTGCTCGTGAACGGCATCGCCGCGGGCACCCGGCTTTTCCTGAACGACGGCAAAGGCAACTTCACCGAGCGGAAGGAATCGGGCCTTTCGCGCACCGCGTCGGCGACCTCGATGGCGCTCGCCGACATCGATGGCGACGGAGACCTCGACCTCTACTGCACGCACTTCATCGATGCGATGTTGCTGGCCGATCCGACGACGCGCTTCGCGGTGGCGAAGCGCGGCGAGCAATGGGAGGTCTCGAAGGTCAACGGCGAATCCACGCGGTCGCCGCGCTGGGCCGGACGCTTCGAGGCGTCGGCGGACGGCAAGGTCCGCGAGCTGCCCGAGGTCCACGGGCTCTACCGCAACGACGGCAAAGGTCGTTTCACCGCGATCAGGACGAGCCCGGGACGTTCATGGACGAGCAAGGGAAACCGATCCCACCGTTCCGCGACTGGGGGCTGGCCGTGA
>JANNAJ010000187.1:0-5422 GCA_031384285.1 Verrucomicrobiota bacterium | reverse complement strand
ACGGATTCCGGATGGTTCAGCCGCAGGCCGCGCGCAAGGCGCTTCTGGGCGAGGAACCCGGCGTTGTGCAGGAGCAGCTTGTCGATCTCGCGGGGTGAAAGGTGCATGGCGTGGAGCGTGGAAGGTGTGAAAGACGGCGTGAAGCTCGGGGAAGTCTCACCATCGGCGGGCGAGCGGGTCCTCGCCGAGCAATCCGGACAGGCAACCGAGGTGGCGTCGGACCTCGCGGCCGACCTCCTCCACGCTCTCGCCGGCGATGCGCAACAAAGCGCCGCCCCGGACCGGGCTCGCGGCGACGACGAGCGGGGCTCGGCGCTGGACCGGTCGCGCGGCGACATCGGCGAGCATCCGCGCGGCGGCGTCCGCCAGCGGATCGCCGACGAGCGCAACGAGCGCGAAGGCGTTGAAGCGGCCGGCACGGTGCGGGCTGTCCAGAGGACCGTCCGCTGGATCGAGCAGGACCGAATCCGCGAGAAGGTGGTCGTCGCCGAGGAAGATGTCGTTGCGGCTCTGGTAACGGTCGAATCCCCAGCGTTCGCCCCGCGCCGCGCGGCCGGAGGTCGAGCCGTCCACCAGCACCAGCCCGGCGCCGGCGGCGAGACGGAACTCCTGGCGTTGGCGGTAGGACGACCCGGCGAAGGCCTGCACCGGATCCGGCGCGAGCACGAGGACGGCACATTCGCCGATCGCGGCGCTCAGGCGATGGCCGCACGGCAGGCCGAGCGGGTTGCGGTACACCTTGGTCGACGCCTGCGTGCCCAGGAAACAGCGCGCCCCGGGGCCGATGTCGACGTCGATGTCGGTCTCGTCGCCGGCGACGAGTCCGCCGCCGAAGCTGCTGAGGTAGGCCCAGACGCTGTCGCCGCTGGAGCGCGGCACGAGCACCTTGAGCGGGCTGGTCGCCTGCACCGAAACGGCCGTGCTCCGGCCGTTGGCGACCACGACCCGCAACCGGCCGCGACCGGCGCGGCGGGCCGGTCCGTCGACCCGGTGGACGGAAAGGCTCACGCTCGCAGGCTCCAGACCGCGGCCGCCCCGAGAAGCGCCGCCGCTCCACCGCGGACGAGCATCCGGCGCGACGACGCGGCCCGGGCGAAAAGGCCCGCGGCCCCCATCAGCGCGCCGACCGCGGCGAGGCACAGCGCGTGGTCCGGGCTGGTGAGCAGATGCACGACACCCGCCTCCGGCAACGGATGGCCGGGATGGGCCTGGGCCGAAGGTATCGCGGCGACGCATGCGGCGGCGGCGGTGCAGAGCGGACGGGGGAGCGCGGTGCAGGGGTGTTTCATACGGTGAGATGGGCCTTCACGATGTCGTCGTCGAGGCCGGATATCGGACCTTCGGCGACGACCGCGCCGCGGTCCATGATGTAGAAGCTGTCCCCGACCGCGAGGCAGAAATCAAGGTACTGCTCGACCAGCAGGATGCTGATCTTCCCCTCGTTCTTGATCTTCACGAGCGTGTCGCCGATCTGGTCGATGATGTTGGGCTGGATGCCTTCGGTCGGCTCGTCCAGGAGCAGGATCTTCGGATCGGTCAGCAGCGCGCGGGCGATGGCGAGCTGCTGCTGCTGGCCGCCGGAGAGCACGCCGCCTTTGCGCTGGAGGAACTCCTTGAGGATGGGGAACAGCTCCAGCACGCGGTCCACCTGGCCGGAATCCTTCGCGCCATGGACGACGAGGCTGATCTTGAGGTTCTCCCACACGGTGAGGTGAGGGAAGATGTCGCGGCCTTGCGGCACGTAGCCGAGACCGGCGCGGGCGCGGGCGTCGGGCTTGAGGCCGTTGAGCACCTTGCCGTCGAGCGTCACCTGCCCGGAATCGGGCGCGACGAGGCCCATGATGGACTTGAGCGTGGTGGTCTTGCCGACGCCGTTGCGGCCCATCAGGCACACGAGACTCTTGGGCGGGACGACGAGGCCGACACCGCGGAGGATGCGCGAGCCGTCGTACGAGGCGGAGAGGTCCGAGAGGGCCAGCATAGGTCAGGTCTTCTCCTTCTTCTTCCGGCCGAGGTAGACCTCGATCACGCGCTCGTCGTTCTGCACCTCGTCGACCGAGCCTTCGCAGAGCACGTGGCCCTGGTGGAGCACCGTCACCTTCCGCGCGATCTGGCGCACGAAGACCATGTCGTGCTCGATGACGACGATGCTGTGCTTGCCGGCGAGGCGGATGAGCAGTTCGCCGGTCTTGGCGGTCTCCTCGTCGGTCATGCCGGCGGCCGGTTCGTCGACCAGCAGCAGCTTGGGATTCTGGGCGAGCAGCATGCCGATCTCCAGCCACTGCTTCTGCCCGTGCGCGAGCAGGCCGGCCTTGGACGCCGCCTTGTCGGCCAGGCCGATGGTCTCGAGCACCTCTTGGATGCGGTCGTCCTGCTCCGGGGTGACGCGAGAGAACAGGGTGGACCAGACGCTGCGGGATCCTTGGAGCGAGAGCAGGACGTTCTCCCGGACCGTGTGGTCGACGTAGACCGACGGCGTCTGGAACTTGCGCCCGATGCCGAGCCGGTTGATCTGGTACTCGTTGAGCCGGGTGAGGTCGGTGTCCTTGCCGAACTCGATCTTGCCGATGTCGGGCTTGGTGCGGCCGGTGATGAGGTCGAGGAACGACGTCTTGCCGGCGCCGTTGGGCCCGATGATCACCCGCAGCTCCCCCACATCCATGTAGAAGTTGAGGTCCGAGATCGCCCGGAACCCGTCGAACGTCTTCGTCACTCCCTCGACGGTGAGGATGAATTCTTTGGTCATTCTTTCCCCGCGGGTTCGAGCTTGGATGCGGTGGCGGTCGGGTCCACGGACCTCCCGGCCCGGCGGCGCGCGAACTTCGCGTAGAGCTCCTTCAGCTGTCCGGGCAGGCCGACGATCCCTTTGGGCATGAAGAGCGTCACGAAGACGAACAGGCTGCCCAGGATGTAAGGCCATTGCTCGGCGAAGGAGTGCGTCGCGTAGCTCTTCAGCGAGTTGATGCCGATGGCGCCGAGGACCGGCCCGAGCAGGTTGCCGCGTCCGCCCACGGCGACCCAGATCACCGCCTCGATCGACTTGTCCGCGCCCATCTCGCTCGGGTTGATGATGCCGACCTGCGGCACGAAGAGCGCGCCTCCGAGGCTCGACAGGATGGCGGCGACGACGAAGACGAAGAGCTTGAAATCCGGCGTCGCGTAACCGGAGAAGAGCACGCGGTTCTCCGAATCGCGGACGGCGCGCTGCACGAGCCCGAACTTGGTCGAGGTCAGCCAGCGGCAAAAGAGGTAGGTGAGCAGCAGAAGGATCCCGGATGCGATGTAGAGCGCACGCTTGGTGGCCGGGGCGTTGACGACGAAGCCGGTGAACGACCGCTTGCGCAGATCGTCCGGGAACGCCTCCTCCAGCAGACGCCGGTTGAGCTTCAGCATCGCCGCGTCCCTCGGGATCTGCGCGATGGTCCGCACGGTCGCGTCCGAGAGCGCGACGCCCTTGAACCGGGCGATGTCGTGGATCGGACCGGTGGCGATCACGCGGTTGAGGCCGTCGAGCAAGGCCGCCTCGGCGGCCCGACCGTCCGTGGCCGCCGCCACCTTGGTTTGCTCCGCCGCGGGGATCTGCGCCCACAGGTACTTGTCGAGCTCGCCCTTGCCGGCCTTCAGACGCGCGGCGAACGCGACAGGATCCCGGATGTCGCCGGCGTCCAGCGCCGGCGTGCCGAGCAGGAACTTGAAATCGGTGAGGCCGTTGTTGCCGCCGAAGGTGAAATCGTTGCGGAAGAACATCAGGCAGGCGGCATAGGTCAGCGCCTGGCTGAGGATCGAGAAGTAGACGCCCTTCACCCGCGAACGGAACGCCAGGAACCCGAAGACGTAGGCCACGACCGCCGGCACCACGAGCACCATGAGCCCGGCGAACCAGAGATGCTTGAAGGGGATCCAGTGCGGCGGGAGCCCACCGGTCGCGGGGAACCGCGCCGGGAACTCGAGGAACACCATGAAATCCGGGATGGCCTCGTGGTACTGCCCGAGCCGGCTGATGTTCATCATCATGTACATCCCGAGGCAGTAGCCCCCGAGCGAGAAGAACAGGCACTGGCCGAGGCTGAGCAGTCCGGTGTAGCCCCAGAGCAGGTTCACGCCGAGCGCGAGCACCGCGTAGGTGAGGTATTTGCCGTAGAGGCCGAGCGAGAAGGTGCTCACGTGGAGCGCGCCATCGGTCGGCACGAAGGCGTTGAGGCACGGCAACAGCACCAGGCCGACGGCCGAGGCCAGCAGCAAGAGGACCGTCTCGCGTCGCGATAGGATGCGGGTCATGGGGAAGGGCCGGTGGGCAGAAGTCTCAGCCGTCGAGGCTCCGGCTGCGCGTCACGAACAACCCGTTGGGCCGCCATTGGAGGAAGAGGATGATCGCGGTGAGCACGGTGATCTTGCCGAGCACCGCGCCGAGCCACGGCTCGAGGATCTGGTTGGCGACGCCCACGCCGCCCGACGCGGAGATGGTCCCGACCAGGTTCCCGACGCCGCCGAGCACCACCACCATGAAGCAGTCGATGATGTAGTTCTGTCCCAGGCTCGGTCCGACGTTCGCGATCTGCGTCATGCACGCGCCGGCCATGCCGGCGAGCCCGGACCCGAAGGCGAAGGTCATCATGTTCACCCGGTCCGTCCGCACGCCGACGCAGGAGGCCATCGTGCGGTTCTGCATCACCGCTCGGATCTGCAGGCCGAGGGATGTCTTGGTCAGCAGCGCCCAGGTGAGGAAGACGACGAACCCGGCGAAGGCGATGATGAAGATCCGGTTGTAGGCGAAGAGCACATCGCCCGCCACGAAGCTGCCCTGCAAGAACCCGGGCGCGTCCACCTGGACGTTCGCCGAACCGAAGGTGTGCCGGAAGACCTGCTGCAGGATCAGGCTCACCCCCCAGGTCGCGAGCAGCGATTCCAACGGACGCTTGTAGAGGAACCGGATGATCCCGCGCTCCAGGGCCAATCCCACGAGCCCGGCCGTCACGAATGAGGCGGCCAGCGCGACGACGAAATAGGCATCGAACCCGCCGCCGGTCAGGCCCATGCCCTTCACGGTCACCGTCCGGCCGAGCAGCGAGAACAGCAGCCCGTTCCCGAACACACCCTGCACGAAGAACGTCGTGTAGGCGCCGACGGCCATCACCTCGCCGTGGGCCATGTTGATCACGCCCATCAGACCGAAGGTGATCGCCAGCCCGAGCGCGGCGACCAACAGGACCGCGGACAAACTCACGCCCCTGAAGGCGGTGCCCACCAAGTTGCCCCATTGTTGGTAGCTCTCGATGTCCTGGATCGCCGAACGCAGAGCCGCCGAGATGCCGTCGCCGAACTTGGCCGGATCGGCCTTGGCCTTCTTCTCAAGCTCCCGGAGCACATCGATGGAATTGACCGACCGCATCGTGCCAAGTTCACGGATCGCGGCGTTGCGGAC
>JANNAJ010000728.1:0-7011 GCA_031384285.1 Verrucomicrobiota bacterium | reverse complement strand
CCGGGGCCGCCTTCCGCACGCGCTCGATCAGCTCCTTCCCGATTCCTTGGCGCTGGTGCGAGACCCGGACCGCGAGATCGCTGAGATAGGTGCAATAGACATGGTCCGTGAGCGCCCGAGCGATACCGACCGGCTGGTCGCCGTCCCAAGCGGTGACGACCAGGTCGGCGTTCTTGAGCATCGCGGCGATCCGCTCCCGGTCGTCGATCGGACGCCGCTCGCCGAGCGTCGACGCCCGGTAGAGTTCGATGACGGCATCGATGCCGAGGTCGTTCCCGGTCCGGTAGGTGATCGCCATGTGCCGAGGCTGCTGCGACGGACCGGTGACCACAAGCCGCGGGTCGGAGGACGATGCCGGTGGAGCGACGCCCGGGCCGGGGCTCCGGCCATCGGTCGCGTCCCGGGCCCGCTTCAACCCGTCACGACCGCGCCGTTGCGCAGGCGGATCATGTGTCGGCAGCGTTTCGCCAGATCGAGGTCGTGCGTGACGAGCACCAGAGCGGTGCCGGCGGCGGCGTTGAGGTCGAAGACCATGTCCACGACCAGGCGCGCGGTGTCGCCGTCGAGGTTCCCGGTCGGTTCGTCGGCGAAGAGGATCTGCGGTCGGTTCACGAACGCCCGGGCGAGCGCGACGCGCTGCTGCTCTCCGCCGCTGAGCTGCGCCGGATAATGGTGCATGCGTTCGCCGAGCCCGACCTTGGCGAGCAGCTGCTCCGCCTGTCTCCGGTCCGCTCCGTGTCCGCGCAGCTCGAGCGGCACGAGCACGTTCTCCAGCGCGGTCAGGGTGCTGAGCAGCTGGAAGTTCTGGAAGATGAAGCCGACGTGGTCGTTGCGGACGCGTGCGCGTGCGTCCTCGTCGAGCGGGCCGAGGTCGTGTCCCGCGAGCGCCACGGTGCCGCTGCTGGGGCTGTCCAGCCCGGCGCAGAGGCCGAGCAGGGTGGTCTTTCCGCTGCCGCTGGGGCCGACGATGGCCAGCGTGTCGCCGCGGGCCAAGGAGAGGTCGACGGCGCGCAGGACGGTCAAGGTCGATCCGGCCCGGCCGTAGGTCTTGGTCAGGGCGCGGGTCTCGAGGATGGGCACGGTCGGCACGGTCGCGAAGGTGGCGGCGGAACCGGGCGAGTCAACGGTCGGCGCGGTCGGTGCGGCCGAGCAGGCCGGAAGGCCCGCCCGGCCGCCGATATCTCACTTCAGCGACGGCTCGGCCCCGGTCGTGCCGCGCAGCATCCCGAGGTAGTCGCGGCTCTTGGTCTTCTCGAGCTGGACGCGCGCCTCGCTCAGGCGGTCGCGCAGGCCGAGGCGGTCGACCTCGTCCGCGTAGCTCGCCCGGCCGACGAACTTGTCCAGATAGGCGACGCGCTTTTGCCACCGCGCGACGTCCTGCGCCTGCTTGGCCTTGAGGCGGGCCTCGTACCAATCGCTGGCGAGCAGGTGCTCCCGGGTGAAGAGCTCGCGGATGGCCGGGTGGTCGAGCGTCTTGCCTTCGAACGTGCCGTCGCGCATCACGTGCAGCAGGGCGCGCAATGGCGGGCAGGCCCAGGCGATGGAGCCGTCGTTGAAGTAGTTCTTCGCGACACGACGGTGGGTGGCGACGATGTTGTCGAGCGCGTCGGCGAACTCGTGGGCGTCCTGCAGCTCGGGCCGGAGCATGGCGTCGGTGAGGACGGAATGCGGATGGTTGAAGATGCGGCCGAAGAACGCGTTCACGAACTTCCGCGTGATGCGGTAGCCGAGGCGGCTGGCGAGGATCTCGCGTCCGCCGGTCTCGAAGTCCTGGAGCGGTTCGAGCATGCCGTTGGCGATGAGCCAGCGCGGGTCCCGCTCCTCGGGCCCGAGGCGGCACCAGAGCTCCGGGACGAGCAGGGAGACGTCGTGGTCCACGCGCACCTTGGGGCCGAGGCATCCGGCGCTGGTGAGGAAGGCGTCGTAGCCGCTGACGATGTAGCCGACGAGGGCGGCGTTGAGGTCGTAGATCGGCGGGAGCGCGTTGAACGGGCTCTTGGTCAGCGCGCCTTCGCTGCCGGCGCCGGTCGTGCTCGGCGATTTGCCCGTCATCGACGAGATGAACTCCATGAACAGCTCCGGCAGCTCCATGTAATGGATCGGGCCGTAGCAGGCGAGCGACTGGACCTTGGGTTCGGCCGGGTTGTTGCGCCGGCCGGCGAGGACGGCGGTGACCGGTTGGTGCAGCGGCCGGTCGGACGGCAGTCGTCGCGCGAGGCGGGTGCCCATCTCGGCGAGGTGCTTCGAGCGCGGGTCCTGCAGGTCGGGGCGCAGCTGGAGGTAGCGCGGGTTCTTGGACGGCTTGCCATCGACGATGCGCGGATGGGCGCTGGAGACGAAGAAGGCCTTGGACGGGTCCTTCGCGACGTCGCGCACCAGCTTCTGCATCGGCTCGGTGAACTGGTGGAACCCGATGGCGTCGTCGAGCAGCTCCTTCGCGTCGGCGTGGGTGAGCGGCGCGTAGTTCGAGAAGAAGTTCCCCGGCTGGGCGAAATCGTGCTCCGCCATGTTGTCGTAGCCGCGGACGATGGCGTCGTCGGGGCGCTGGAACAGCCGCGTCTCGGTGTTGTGGACGAACTTGAGCGAATGCTGGGTCGCCCCGGCGTCGAGGCCGGACAACGCCTCGCGCGGCACGATGACGCTGGCGGTGATGTCGTCCTCGGCCTGGATCTTCTTGGCGGGATGGAAATCCTTCCGCAGCCCGAAAGTGCGCCACTGGCCCTCGGAATCGTAGCCCACGCGCAGGAACTGGGTCGCGAGCTTCTTGCGGCCGATGCGCAGCTCGTTCGACGACTCGCCGTTGATGACATCCACGCTGAACTGCCCGCGCCAATCCTCGCCCCAGGTCGGCTTCCAGAAGCGCTTCACCACGAAGACGAGCTCCTTGATGTGCTGGGGGATGGCGGCGACCGAACGGTTGTACTCGTCGGTGTAATCGTCGCCCGGCGTGAGCAGCTTGATGACGCTGCCGAGGGACCGCTGCGGCGCGAGCACCGGCCGGATGTCCTTGCCGTTCTTCGACGCGTCGCGGAAGCGGCCGGAATAATCGCGCTTGAGCAGCTCCTCGACCTGGTCGAAGTCCTTCTGGAAATCCGCGACGAACACCGGCCCGTGGATGATCGCGTCCGTGATCGGCTTGGAGATCTCCGACTTGCCGCCGCCGCTGACGGTGCAGGGCTTGTGGCAGAGAGTGCCTTCGGGCTTGGTGCCGATGAGCCGCCAGGCGCGGTTGCCGACGGGTTTCTCGAGGTGGATCTTGAAGCCGCTCGGCAACACGTAGGTGTGGTCGAGCAGGAGCTTGATGGACCGGGTCGAATCCCCCAGCGGCCAGGAGACGCGCTGCTGTTCCAGCTCGAACTTCGCCGACTCCGATACATACACGATGTCGGGATGCGCCTTGTCGGTGGCGTAGCCCTCGGGCCTGACATCGATCTTGTCGGCGAACAGCTGCGCGACCTCGGCGAACGTGTGCTTGAACTCGTGGCGGTGCAGCACGGCGTAGTACTCGCCGGCGAGGTCGTAGCAGGGGAACACCAGCGCGCCGCCCGCGTGCTCCTCCTCGGCGAGGCCGACGAGGTTCGCGGCGAAGGAGAGCTGGGTCTTCACCTCTTTCTTGCAGTAGCCGAAATAGTTGTCGCCGATGACGGTGACGATGGTGCCGCTCGCGTCGCGCGCGGTGACCTTGAAGGCGCCGCCGTCGTTGTAGAGCTCGCCCTCGGACCTCCAGCACATGCCGTCGCGCCGCTGCCGCTCGGTCGCGACGTCCCATGCGGGCAGGCCGAGCTCCTTCTTGGTGAAGGTGCCGACGAGGTGGGGCGCGAGGACCACGCATCCGGTGTGGCCGGACCAGTGCCCGGGATCGAGCGCGGCGTCGTTCTCCGGCAGGTTCGGATCACCCGCGTTGCCGAAGATGCTCTCCACGAAATCCAGGTTGCTGACCAGGTTCCCCGGCACGAAGAACCGCGTCTCCATCCGCTGCTCGGCGATGAAGCCCGGCACCTCCGGGCAGACGACCGGGCGCAGGTAGAGCGACACGAAGCAGACGGCCTGGTCCTCCTGCGATGCGGTGAAGGGCAGGCGCATCAGCGCCGCGGGCGGTTGGAGCGCCTTGCGCAGGAGGTTGGCGAAGACCTCCTTGGGCACGGCCTTCTTGTCGTCGGGGATCGGTAATCCGCCCTCGGTCACGTGGAAGATGCCCTCGGTCGTGCGCCGGTCGGACCTCGGGTTGTGCAGCACGCCGTTGGCGACGCGGTAGCTGCGGATGATGTCGCTGACGAACTCGTTCCGGTCCGGCGGCAACGAGGCGACGCGGGCGAGGCCGGCCCGGTCGAGCAGCAAGGTCGTCGCCGGCAGCTTGGGCGGCACCACCGAATCACCGAGGTAATCGTACAGGAAGGTCTGGATCCGTGCGTCGACGGGGCAGAGATGCGAGGCGAGCAGGCGGTCCTTCTCGCGGCTTCGGGCGATGAGCGAGGCGACCAGCGCGGCGGCCTCGGGATTGACGCCGGCCGCGTAGAGCGGGAGTCCCAACTCGGCGAGTTTGAGGTTCAGATGCCGGATCTCGGCGTTCGCGGACAGGGTGTTGGGCATGGGCTCGTCTTGGGTTATGTGCGCGGGAGCGGAAGACGCGCACGCGCGGAGCATGGTTCAGGACGCCGGACGTGCGCAAGATGGTCGTGCGCAGGCGGCGCAGGCGGCGGCTCCTCCGAGCGGCATGAAAAAACCCCGGCCAGCAGCGCTGACCGGGGTTTTTGAAGGGGGGTTGATGTCAGGCCGGCGACGGGGCCGGGGACCCGAAGCCGGGGAGCTTGGGAGGCACCGGCTTCATCACCTCGGGCAGCGGGGTGGCCGCTTGCGCGCCGCTGGGCGGATCGATGTCCGAAGGCTTCACCGGCGGTGGCGTGAACGTGCCGGTCTTGACGATGGATGTGACCTGTTCGCCGTCGAGCGTCTCGTGCTCGAGCAGCGCGTTGGCGATCAGCTCCAGCTTGTCGCGATGGGTCTCGATGATGTGCTTCGCGGCGCTGAACCCTTCGTCGATGATGCGCTTGATCTCGCCGTCGATGGCCTGGGCGGTGGATTCGCTGTATTCCTTGGAACGCATCATGTCGCGCCCGAGGAAGACGTACTCGTTGGCCTCGCCGTAGAGCACCATGCCCAGCTTGTCGCTCATGCCGTAGTGCATGACCATCGCCTTGGCCATGCTGGTGGCCTGCTGGATGTCGCCCGCCGCGCCGGTGGAGATGTCGTCGGTGATCAGCTCCTCGGCGATGCGGCCGGCCATCGTCACGGCGACGAGGTCCTGCAGCTCCTTGCGCTTGCGGCTGAGCAGGTCGTCCTTGGGCAGCCACATGGTGGAGCCGAGGGCTTGGCCGCGCGGGATGATGGTGACCTTGTGCAGCGGATGAGTGTGCTGGAGGAGGACGTTGACGAGCGCATGGCCGGCCTCGTGCCAGGCGGTGCCGCGCTTCTCCTCGTCCGACATCGCCAAGCTGCGGCGCTCGCGGCCCCAGCGGACCTTGTCGCGGGCCTCTTCCAGCTCGACCTGGCCGATCGATTTGCGGCTCTGCCGGGCAGCGATGAGCGCGGCCTCGTTGAGCAGGTTGGCCAGCTCGGCGCCGGAGAACCCGGGCGTGCCGCGGGCGATGACCGAGAGGTCGACCGAGCTGTCGAGCTTCACGTTCTTCGCGTGGACCTTGAGGATCGCCTCGCGTCCGCGGACGTCGGGCAGGCTCACGGTGACCTGGCGGTCGAAGCGGCCGGGGCGGAGCAGGGCGGGATCGAGCACGTCGGGACGGTTCGTCGCCGCGATGATGATGATGCCTTCCTGCGTGTCGAAACCGTCCATCTCGACCAGCAGCGCGTTGAGCGTCTGCTCGCGCTCGTCGTTGCCGCCGCCGAGGCCGTGGCCGCGTGAACGACCGACGGCATCGATCTCGTCGATGAAGATCAGGCAGGGCGTCGCCTTGCGGGCCTGCTCGAACATGTCGCGCACGCGGCTGGCGCCGACGCCCACGAACATCTCCACGAAATCCGAGCCGCTGATGCTGAAGAAGCTGGCGTCGGCCTCGCCGGCGATGGCCTTCGCGAGGAGCGTCTTGCCGGTGCCCGGAGGCCCGACCATCAGGATGCCCTTGGGGATGCGGCCGCCGAGCTTCTGGAATTTCTTGGGGTCCTTGAGGAACTCGACCAGCTCGGACACCTCGTCCTTGGCCTCTTCGACGCCGGCGACGTCCTTGAAGGTGGTCTTGTTCTTGTCCTTCGCGAGCAGCCGGGCCTTGGATTTGCCGAAGCTGAGCGCGCCTTTGCCCGCGGCCTTGATCTGCCGGACGAACACGAACCAGATCAGCGCGGCGACCACGACGAAGGGCAGCAGCCCGATCAGCACCTGGACGAAGAGGTTGTTGTTGTCGACCGGTCGGAAGCCGATCATCTGCAGTTTGCGGACGTCATCCGGTGCGAGAGAGGCCTCGAGCATGAACGGCACCGCGTTGGTCTCGGCAAGGTCGGTCGACAAGTACTTGCCCTTCACCGTGCGGAGCACGCCCGCCTGGGAGCTGAAGTTGATCTCGCCATCCTTGACCCGTCCGCTCTCCGCGAGGTCGAAAAGCTCCTTGTAGGTGATCGTCTTGTAGCGGACCTGCGACGTCTTCTGGAAGAAGAGCAGCAGCGGGATCATCGCGGCGATGACGATCCACACGATCCACGTGCGGGTCTGGAAGTTGGGGCCCCCACCGGAACTACGGTTGCTGTCGTTGTCGTCTGCCATAGCGAAGTTGGGCGAAGCTAACACCCGTCCGGGACCGTGCAAGGCGCGTTTCCGCAGGAAACATGCAGTTTCCTCGAAAAAGCCACCGCCCAGGCGCCCACGGCTAGCCGCCGCGCACGATCGCCACCACGGCGGATTCCGGGCGGAGATAACGGCCGGCCGCGGCCCTCACGTCGTCGAGCGTGACGGCCTCGTAGCGGGCGTCCTCGCCCTCGTGGTTGCGGAAGCCGAGGCCGTAGAGC
>JANNAJ010000115.1:0-8552 GCA_031384285.1 Verrucomicrobiota bacterium | reverse complement strand
TCGCGGCGCTGGCGCTGACGTCGTGGAAAGCGCGCGTGGAAGGCGAATCGCGCGCCCGGACGGAGGCGGCGCTGGTCCGGGCGGCGGCCGCGGAACTGGACGCGAAGGAGAAGCTCTACGGGGCGTCGACGGCGACGGCGGTCGCGGAGCTGCGGAGCGACCTGGTCGGGCGTAGGTTCCGGGCGCTGGACGCGATCAAGCTGGCGGCGGCGATCCATCCGCACGCACCTGAGCTGCGCCACGCGGCCATCAGCGCGCTGGCGCTGCCGGACCTGAGGGAGACGTCGCGGATCGTGTCGCCGGAGTGGGGCACGGGCCAGGGCTTCAGCCGGGACCTGGGGACCCGGTTCATCGGCAGCGCCGACGGGACGCTGCACGCGCGGCGGCTGACCGACGACAAAGAGCTGTTCACCCTGCCTGGCAAGGCCTCGCCGACCGCCTTGATCGCGCCGCATCCTCGGGACGACCGCTGGCTCCTGGCGGTGAAGGACGACGACTTCATCGAGCTCTGGGACCTCGCTGGCCGGAGCCTGGACCGCTCGACCCGCGAGCTCCGCGAGTTCTGCGTCTCGCCCGACGGCCATCGGACGGTCAGTCTCTCCGCCGCGGACGGCCTCATCGCCCGGGACCTGGTCTCGGGAGCGATGCATGCGGTCCGTCCCGAAGGCGATCCTCCGGACCTGGTCGAGTTCGTGGACGACGACCTCCTCGCCGTGGCCTCGCATTCGTCGTCCCGCATCCGTCTGGTGGAGTGGGCCACGGGCCGGACCCGGCACTCCTTCCTGACGATGGACCGCGAGGCGCCGACGAGCATGAAACCCAGCCCGGACGGCGGCTTGCTGGCGTTGTGCTTCAACAGCGGGCTCGTGGCGTTCTATCCGGCGCGCGATCCACGGACGCCGCGCGCCGTCGTCGCACCACATGAGACGCAGGTGGGGCGCCTGGCGTTCCATCCGGACGGGGACTGGTGCCTGACGACGAGCTGGGACGGCACCACGCGGTTGATCGGCGCGAGCGACGGCCAGGTCGTGTCGTTGCTGCGCGGGGGCAACGCCCACCACACCTTTTCCGCCGACGGGAAGCGCGTCGGAAGCGGCGAGGGCGTCGGAAAGGACCTGGTCCTGTACGAGTGCGCCGGTCGCGAGGTCTGCCGGGTGCTCGGCGAGGCGATCCCGGCGGACCGGAACGCCATCGGACCTTGGAACGGCGCCTTCTCGCCGGACGGACGCCTGCTGGCGAGCGCCACCTACGATGGCATCCGGATCTACGAGACCCGCTTCGGCCGCGAGGTGGCGCATATCGCCGACCATCTCTGGTATGCGGTGGTGTTCTCCGGCGAGACCGGTCTCCTCGCCGCGGGACCCGCCGGGCTGGCCCGCTGGCCCGTGGCCCGGCAGGGACCGGACAGGCTGGCGATCGGCCCCCGCGAAGACCTGGTCCGCGACCACCAGTGGTATCTGCAGGCGGCGAGGGGTGGAGGACCCGTGGTGTCGATCGATGCCCAGCGGAGGTTCGTGCTACGGTCGCCGGACGGCACCTGGAAAAAGATCCACCACGGGAGCGAGATGCGCGGGGTCTGCTTGTCCCCGGACGGACGCCGCGTCTCCGGGGCGACCCCCACGGATCCTTCGGTCGGCGTCTGGGACACGGTGACCGGGAAGCTGCTCCGCAACCTCCCGGCCCGGAGCCCCGGCGCAGCGGCCTTCAGTCCGGACGGTGCCCGGTTGGCGATCAACGAGGCCGAGGACGTGGTGGTATGGGACCTGGAGACGGGCGGAGAGCTTTGGCGCAGACCGTTGCCGAGGGGCGGCGCGGCCGTCGCGTGGTCTCCGGACGGACGGTCGGTGGCCGCATTGCGGGAGAACATGGTGCCGATGCTACTCGACGCCGCCACGGGCCATGTGCTGGCGCGGCTGGAACATCCCGATGCGCGGCCGTGCAGCGCGCTGGCCTTCAGCCCGGACAGCAGCCAGCTCGCTTGCTTCCTCGGTTCGCACCGGATCCAGCTCTGGGATCTTCGCGCGCTGCGACGCGGGCTGGAGGTCCTGGGCCTCGATTGGGACCAGCCTCCGTTCCCGGACGCCCCGGTCCGTCCCATCCCGACCGTGGAGATCACGGTCCCTCCCAAACCATGAGCCGGTCCGGACATCCCTGTAAGTCCGGCGCCGCGCCGCGCGAACTTCCCTTGGAATGACCGCGACCGAGCCACCGGAACTGCTGCCCACGCGCCGGAGCCTGCTCTCCAAGCTCAAGAGCTGGGACGACCACGACTCGTGGCGCGAGTTCTTCGACACCTACTGGAAGCTGATCTACGCCGTGGCGCGCAAGGCCGGCCTCGATGACGCAGAGGCGCAGGAAGCCGTGCAGGAAACGATCATCTCCGTGGCCAAGGAGATGGGCGGCTTCAAGTACGAGCCCGCCAAGGGCGGCTTCAAGCGCTGGCTGCTCACGGTCACCCGTCGCCGGATCCTCGACCAGATGCGCAAGCGGTACCGTGAACGCAGCGCCCGAGTGCTGGACCCGGCCGCCACCTCGGTCGACGCGGAGATCTCGCTTGCCGCGGAGGAAGCCGCCGCGCCCGACGCCCTTTGGGATTCCGAGTGGCGCAGCCATCTGCTCGCCGCGGCGTCGGCACGGGTGCGGACGCAGGTGAAAGCCGAGCACTTCCAGATCTTCGAGCAGACCACCGTCCATGGCTGGTCCGTGGCCGACACCGCCAAGGCCTTCGGCGTCTCCCGGATCAATGTCCACGTCATCCGGCACCGCGTCGGCGACGTGATGAAGAAGGAGCTCAAGCGGCTCCAAGCGAAGCTCCTCTGACGCTGCGCGCGCAGGCGGCGCGCCCGACCGGGATGTCCGCGAAAGATTTCCTCTCTCTTTTGTAAGCGCCGCAGCCGGACGCGCGAACTCCTTCTGACCTCGGATTCCTCAAGCCGTGCCGCGTCGGCATCGGCCGGGGAGCATCGGGTCCTCGATCGTCCAGACCTGCACGCAACCTATCCATCCATGAACCTCCCTCGATCCATCGTCCTGCTCGCCTTGTCCGCCGCGACGTCCGCTTCTGCCGCTTCCTTCGTCTCCTTGCCCGCGGTGGACGGCAACGTCTACGGGTTCGCCGCGTCCGGTAGCACCCTCTACATGGCCGGATTTTTCACCAGCGTCGGCGGCCAGACCCGCAACGGACTCGCCGCGATCGACCTCAACACGATGTCCGTCACCAGCTGGAACCCGAACCTGGGTCGGTCAGGCGGCGCCGGGTACGCGACGTCCGTCGCCGTGAGCCCGGACGGCTCGCAGGTCTACTTCGGGGGCAACTTCGACCAGGTAGGCGGCCAAGCGAGGACCCATCTCGGGTCCGCGTCGTCCTCAGGGGCGGTGAGCAGCTTCGCGCCGAGCGTCAACGGGTTCGTGAACAAGGTGCTGGCGTCCAGCTCATCGGTCTACGCCGTCGGCGATTTCACCATGGCCAATTCGACCGCCCGGGTGGGTTTCGCGGGTTTTGACACCGGTGGGACGCTCAACGGCTTCGATCCCGGCCTCGCGTCCTACAGCACCGGCGGCAGCTTCCGCGGCGCCGCGTTGAACGCCGATGGATCCCGCCTCCACGTCGCGCTGGGCAACTCGAGCGTGGATTTCACCGACACCAACGGGGATCCGGTCAACCGGCGCGGCTTCGCCTCCCTCCAGACCAGCGACGGGCGGGAGTCCGGTTTCCGCCCCGTGCTCAAAGACAGCGGCTTCGCCAGCGGGACCTTCGCCGTCGCCACCAGCGGATCGAAACTCCACATCGCCGGGCCGTTCAACGAGGCGGACGGCACCGGGGTGGACCATATCGCGAGCTTCAACAACGAGGTCTTCGACCCGGCTGCCAGCCCCGGGACCGGCGTCGGACCGGACGGCGCGGTGCGCTCGGTGAGCCCGTTCGGCGGCGTGCTATACGTCGCCGGGGCCTTCGACAATGCCGGCGGATCCGCGCGCAAGGGCCTCGCTGCCATCGACAGCGCGACCGGCGCGGTGATCGCGGGCTGGGACGCGTTGTCGAGCACCACGTTCCAATCCACCGACACGACGGTCTTCGCCTACGACGGAAAGGTGTTCATCGCCAGCCAAGCCTTGGCCGGCGGCGGACAGACCCTCTTGGGCGAGGCGGTCGACTACTATGGCGCCGTCACCGGCGTTGCCGCCGTGCCCGAGCCGGAGTCCTTCGCGTGGGTCTTCGGCGGCCTGGCGCTGGGAGCGGCGTGGTTCCATCGCCGGTCGAAAGCGGCCTGATCGATCGGCAACGCAGGCTCGCCTCGCGCGCGGTCGAGGATCAGGGTCGGGGTCGTGCAAAACGTCCCGCTGCCCGTCGTGCGCCCGCGCCGGCTCCGTCGCAACGCCGCGATCCGCGACCTGGTCCAGGAGACCCGCGTCGTCGCCGCGGACCTCATCGCGCCGCTGTTCGTCAAGGACGGCGACGGTCCGCCGGAGCCGGTCGGGTCGATGCCCGGCGTGCAGCGGCTCTCCGTCGCGGACCTCGTCGCGGAATGCCGCGCGCTGCACGGGCTGGGCGTGCGCGGCGTGGCGTTGTTCCCGGTGACGCCGGCGTCCGCGAAGGACCCGGCCGGCACCGAGGCGTTGTCGCCCGGATGCCTCGTGCTGCGCGCGGTCCGCGCGGTGAAGTCCGCCGTGCCGGGCCTCGTGCTGTTCACCGACATCGCGCTCGATCCTTACACATCGCACGGCCACGACGGCATCCTCACCGCCGACGGTTCCGACGTGGACAACGACGCCACCGTCGGCGTCCTCGCCAAGATGGCCGTGCTGCACGCGCGGGCCGGCGCGGACTTCGTCGCGCCGAGCGACATGATGGACGGCCGCGTCGCGGCGATCCGGGCGGCGCTCGACGCCGCCGGCCGCACGCAGACCGGGATCCTCGCCTACGCGGCGAAGTTCGCTTCGGCCTACTACGGTCCGTTCCGCGAGGCGGTCGGGAGCGCGCGCGCGGCCGGCACGACCCCGCTCGACAAGCGCACCTACCAACTCAATCCCGCCAACCGCCGAGAAGCCATCGCCGACGCGCTGCTCGACGAATCCGAGGGCGCGGACATGCTCATGGTGAAGCCGGCCGGTCCTTATCTGGACATCATCCGCGACCTGCGCGAGGCCTCGTCGCTGCCGCTCGCGGCGTACCAGGTCAGCGGCGAGTACGCGCAGCTGCACGCGGCGGCCGAGAAGGGCTGGCTCGACCTGGTGAGGACGCGTGACGAATCGTTGCTCGCCATCAAGCGCGCCGGGGCGGACCTCATCCTCACCTACTTCGCCAAGGACGTGGCGAAAGCGTTTTCGGAAGGGACCGTCGCGGGCCGTTGAGGCTCAGTCCGGCTCCCAGCCGTCGCGGCTGTGGTAGGCCCACCAGTCCTCTTCCTTGGCGCTGCCGACGACCCGCTCGGAGTGGCCGTCGGCCAGGACGAGATTCATGCCCTTCGAGTGGGGCATGGTCTTGTTGTCCCAATACGGGATCTCCCAGGTCAGCGTGGCCTTCGACGGGTTCACCATCGCGGTGTCGGACCGTCCGCTCACCGGTTTGCTCTCCTCGTAGCCGCTCCGGTTCTTGGTCAGGTAGATGTGGTTCCAGACGTAGGTGACCCCGTCGTTCCCGAAGAACTTGTCCTCGGTGAAACCGGCCCCGGGCGCGCCCGCCTTGAGCTTGGTCCGGATGGCGACCGGACAGCTGTAGATGCCTTGGCGCGACTGATAGAGCTTGATCGTCGTCTCGTTCGACCTGGGCTTCGAGGTGTTCGTGCCGATGTACGGCGTGAGCAGCTCGGGCATCCAGGACGGGTCGCTGCGCAACGCGTGGTCGCCGCCCCACTGCTTGCCCCAGTTCCGGGCCAGCGGGATCTTGTTGCGGTAGTCCTGACTGTACAGCGAGACGGCGACGCCGATCTGCCGGGTGCTGTTGAGACAGTAGGTCTGGTTCGCCTTGGACTTCGCCTTGGCCAGCGCCGGCAAAAGCATCCCGGCAAGGATCGCGATGATGGCGATGACCACGAGCAGCTCGATCAGCGTGAAGCCGCGGAGAGAGGCGGAAGGTCGGGAAGGTTCGTTCCTCATGGGATGATGCGGTGCGGGGATTTCCTGCTCATTAGCCCCTCGGCCGGCGAGGATGTCAAAGCCCGCGGCAAGCGTTCTCGCGGGATGTCCGGAATCGGGACCGTAGTCGGCAGTTTACAGCGGCGAGGCATCCGCGGAGGATGCCGCCCGTAATCCCCGTCGCCATGCAACACCCGACCCGAGCCTTCGTCCTGCGCCTGCTCGCGGCCCTGCTCGCGATCGGCTGTGCCTTCGTCGGTGCCCGCGCCGCCGAGCCCACGCCGGAGCAGCGGTCGCTTTGGTCGCTCCGGCCCGTCCGGACGGTGTCGGTGCCGGCGACCAAGGACGGCAAGACGTCCGCGCACCCCATCGACGCCTTCATCGACGCCACGTTGGCTGCGCGCGGGATCCGACCGCTTCCTCCCGCCGATCGCGCGACGCTGCTCCGTCGCGCGTCGCTGGACCTCGTGGGGTTGCCGCCGACGCCCGAGGAGATCGCGGCGTTCGAGAGCGACCCGGACCCCGGGGCGTTCGGTCGGGTCGTGGACCGCCTGCTGGCATCGCCGGGCCATGGCGAACGTTGGGCCCGCCACTGGCTCGACCTGGCGCGCTACGCCGAGAGCGAAGGCTTCAAGGCCGACGAGACGCGGCCCGACGCGTGGCGGTACCGGGATTACGTCATCCGCTCCTTCAACGCGGACAAGCCGTACGACCGCTTCGTCCAGGAACAGCTCGCCGGCGACGAGCTCTGGCCCGATGAGCCGGACGCCCGGATCGCGACCGGCTTCAACCGGCATTATCCCGACGAATCGAACGCCCGGGACCTGATGCAGCGCCGGCAGGATATCCTCAACGACATCACCGACACCGTCGGCTCGGTCTTCTGCGGCATGACCTTCGCCTGCGCCCGTTGCCACGACCACAAGTGGGACCCGATCACGCAGGCCGATTATTACCGCCTCCAGGCGTTCTTCGCCAACACCGCGGCGGACGACAACATCCCGCTCCTCGCGCCGGACGAGCTCGTCCGATACCGCGGGCGCCTCGCCCGCTGGGAGGAAAAGACCCGCACGATCCGCGAGGAGATGGCCCGGCTCGAAGAACCGCACCGCCGCGCGATCCTCCAGGACTACGTGGAGAAGTATCCCGACAACATCCAGGCCGCGCTCGCCAAGCCGGCGATCGAGCGGACCTCCTTCGAGCATCAGATGGTCGCGAAGGCCAAGCTCTACCTCGAACCGGAGTCCCACCAGTACCTCGCGCCGGCTCCGGCCTGCGTCGGCCGGATGAAGAAGGAAGAGAAGGAGCGCTGGCAGGCGTTGGACCGCCAGCTCCAGACCTTCGCCGCGTCGCATCCGGGCAAGCTCCCCATCGCGACCGGCGTCGCCGACGTCGCGCCCGAACCTCCGGCGACCTACGTGCTCGGCCGCGGCCTGCGCACGGCGCCCCGGGAAGAAGTGCAGCCCGGGTTCCTCTCCATGCTGGATCCGCGTCCGACGCCGGTGGTCCCCGCTTTCGTTGCCGCGACCCGCGACGTCGCCGCGGGGCACGTCGCGGAGGCCGCGAGGAAGCCGAGCTCGGGCCGCCGCACCGCGTTGGCCAAGCTGCTCACCGACCCGCAGAACCCGCTCGTCGCCCGCGTCATGGTCAACCGCGTCTGGCACCACCATTTCGGCCGCGGCCTGGTGGCGACGCCGAGCGATCTCGGCCTGAAGGGCGACCGGCCGTCGCATCCCGAGCTGCTCGATTGGTTGGCCCAGGAGTTCGTCCGCAGCGGCTGGAGCATGAAGCACCTGCACCGGCTCATCGTGGGCTCCGCGGCATACCAGCGGCGCAGCGACGGGGACAGCGGCGCAGCGGCGGATCCGGACGACAGGCTGCTCTGGCGATATCCGCGTTCACGGCTCGAAGGCGAGACCGTCCGCGACGCGGCGTTGGCCGTGGCCGGTCGCCTCAACCCGGAGCCCGGCGGCCCGAGCATCTTCCCCGAGCTTCCGCCCGGCATGGAGACGCGCGGCGGATGGAAGACCAGCGCCGACTTGGCCGCGCGCGACCGTCGCAGCATCTACGTGTTCGTGCGCCGCAACACGCGCTACCCGATGTTCGAGACCTTCGACATGCCGGACACCCACGAGAGCTGCCCGCGGCGCAACGTCACGACCAGCCCGATCCAGGCGCTCGCGCTGTTGAACAACCGGCTCACGCACGAGTGGGCGCAGAGCTTCGCCGGCCGAGTGCTCGCCACCGCCGGGGCGGACGAGGCGAAGCAGATCGACACCGCGTGGCGTCTCGCCTACGGGCGACCGCCGGCCGAGGACGAGGTCGGTTCATCGCGGCGGTTCTGCGCGGACCAGCGCCGTATCATCGCGCGTCGCCATGCCGGATCCGAACCGGTCGCCCAGCCGTCGCCCACGCTGGCCGGCGTCGATCCCGACCATGCCGCGTCGCTCGTCGACCTCTGCCACGCGCTGCTGAAC
>JANNAJ010000110.1:0-2500 GCA_031384285.1 Verrucomicrobiota bacterium | reverse complement strand
CCGACGGTCCCGGGCTCGACGGCAACGGCGATTTCCTCATCACGGAATTCACGGTCGAAGCGACACCCCTGAAGGAGCTCGCCGCGCCGAACGCGGGTGCGACCAACTTCGTGGCGACGACGAACCGCGTGAAGTTCATCGGCGCTTTCGCCGATGTGGAGGCTCCCGGCCTGACCGCGAGCGCGATGATCGACGGCGTCACGACGAACGGCGGCTGGGGCGCGGCCTTCACCAAGGGGCGCCGGAACCAGGAGCGCCGCGCGGTCTTCCAGGCGGAGAAGCCCTTCGGGTTCGAGGGCGGCTCGCGCTTGCTGATCACCATCAACTCGAAGCCCGGCGGCGGCCTCAACAACAGCAGCGACAAGGTCTCCAGCTTCATCCCCGGACGGTTCCGTCTGAGCACGACCGCCGCCACCGGCCTTCTCGCCGCGGACCCGCTCAGCGAGAAGCAGCATGTGTCGGCCTCGATCCCTTCCGCTCAGCGCACCACGGAACAGAAGCGCGAGCTCTTCCGGGTTTTCCTTTTCCAGGAACCGTCGCTCGCCGACGCCGCCAAAGCTTGGGACGAAGCCTGGAAGGGATGGCCCGTGGCCGAGAACACGACGCTCGCCCTGCGGTCACGCGAGACCCGGCGCGACACGCGGATCTTCAGACGCGGCGATTGGCAGAAGCCCACGACCGCGGTCACGGCGGATGTCCCGGCCGTGCTTCCCGCCTTCCCCGCCGACGCACCGCGCGACCGCCTCGGCCTCGCCCGTTGGCTCGTGTCCACGGACAACCCGCTCACCGCGCGCGTCATCGTGAACCGCGTCTGGCAGCAATACTTCGGCACCGGTCTCGTGCCGACGCCGGAGGACTTCGGCACGCGCGCCGACAAGCCGTCGCATCCCGAGCTGCTCGACTGGTTGGCGTCCGAGTTCATGCGGCGCGGCTGGAGCATGAAGGAGCTGCACCGTCTCATCGTGCTGTCGGCGACCTATCGGCAATCGTCGCGCGTCGCGCCGGAGGCGCTCGAGAAGGACGCCTACAACCGGTTCTTGGCGCGCGGACCGCGCCAGCGCGTGGATGCCGAGGCCGTCCAGGACATCGCGCTCGCCGCCAGCGGCCTGCTTTCGCCGAAGGTCGGAGGGCCGAGCGTCTTCCCGCCGTTGCCCGACGGCGTGATGGCGCTCGCGTACAACCAGATCGCCTGGAACGTCAGCGAGGGCGACGACCGCTATCGGCGCGCGATGTACACGTTCTGGAAGCGCAGCGTCCCGTATCCGGCGATGCTGATGTTCGACACGCCTGCCGCCGAGCAGAGCTGCGTGCGCCGCAACCGCTCGAACACGCCGCTCCAGGCGCTCACGACGTTGAACGAACCGACCTTCAACCAGGCCGCGCGCTGGCTGGCTTGGCGCACTTTGAGCGCGGCGCCATCCGATGCGGCGCGCGCGACCTGGGCGTTCCGCCAATGCGTGAGCCGGACGCCGACCACCGCCGAGGCCGCGGTGCTCTTGAAGCTGCTCGCATCGGCGCGGGAAGAGTTCGCCGCCAAGCCGAAGGACGCGTCGCAGTTCGCCTACTCCGACCCGAAGAATCCGGCGCCCCTGCCGCCCGACGCGAGCGTCGCCGACCTCGCCGCGTGGAGCACGGTGACCCGCGCCATCCTCAACCTCGACGAGACCATCACGAAGGAGTAAGGAACCGCCATGAGCGTGACCGACTTGATCCAAGCAGCGGACAAACTGACTCCGGCCGAACGCGCCGAGTTCGAGAGCGCGTGGCTGCGCCGCTGGAACCCTGGATACGAGCAACACCGCCAGGAGGTGGGCCGGCTTTTGCGCGATGGCTGGGAAGCCGCGCAGCGGGGCGAGATCGTCGAGGGCACCGAAGAAAACTTAGGGCGCATCTTCGACCAGGCCATGGCCGCGGCGTCGGGACCGCGCAAAGAGACGGTCGCGCCATGCCCCGCCTGACTCTCACCAAGCCGGCGGTCCTCGACTTGGAGACGGCCGTGTCCGACCTCGCGGAGTTCAGCGTCGCCGCCGCGATGCGGATGCGGGAGGACGTTTCCCGACGCTTTCGCGACCTGCGGACCTTCCCGGAGCTCGGGCGACGACGTCCCGAGTATGACGAGTTCGTCGCCGGAGTCCGCAGCACCGCTGTTCGACCGCTGGTGATCCTGTATTGTCTGCCGGCTCCGGACCATGTGCTGGTGCTTCGGATCATCGATGGGCGCCGCGACCTCGACTCCCTTCTGTTGCCGGACCGGGTTGAAAAAGACAAACCATGATACCGTCTCTCGGACGCGATACCGAACGGAGGACGTTGCTGCTCCGGTGACCCGCGCCATCCCCGACCTCGACGAGACCATCACGAAGGAGTAAGGAACCGCTATGACGCTCGAAGAACTGAAATCTGAGTTCAACCGCCTCGTGCCCGACGACCAGGTGGAGTTCGCTCGCTGGGTCGTGTGGGAGGAATACGAGGAGACCGAGAAGAAGAGGAAACTCTCGTG
>JANNAJ010000107.1:0-4304 GCA_031384285.1 Verrucomicrobiota bacterium | reverse complement strand
AAGTGACCGGGACCACGTTCACCCAGTCGACGCACTCGATCGCGAAGAGATCATGCTCGGCGCCGGTGCGAGGATTCATCTTCCGGTCGGAACGCACGCGGAAGATCCGGTAATCCGCGAGCGGCGTGGACGACAGGGTCTTCCACGGCCGGACCGCGGCCGGACGCTCGCCTTCGATCGAGCTGGGCTCCCCTCCGCCCGCGCCTCCCGCGGCCATCAGTTTCAGCAGGTGGGTGAGCGCCTCCTCGTAGGTCCGGCCCTTCGCGGCGGCGAGCTGATGCGCGCGCTTGTCGAGCTGCGCGGCCATCTCGTCCGACTTGGCGGCGGGACAACCGAAGGCGACGAGCGCTTGGGCGAGAGGTCCGAGGTCCATGGCAGAAACAAAACAGGCGGACGGTTCGCACCGTCCGCCTGCGGAAAAAGGCTTCAGCTCACTTGATCGTCGCGCGGTCCACGATCTTGACGCTCTCGACGCCTTGGCGTTCGGTCGGACGGCTCTTCTCGCCGCCGCCTGCGACGCGGGTCGGGACTTCGCCGAGGCTCTTCAACACGTCCTCGCCTTTCAGGACCTTGCCGAAGGCGGTGTACTTGCCGTCGA
This sequence comes from Verrucomicrobiota bacterium, assembly GCA_031384285.1. Taxonomy (GTDB): domain Bacteria; phylum Verrucomicrobiota; class Verrucomicrobiia; order Limisphaerales; family UBA9464; genus CAIVQB01. Next base: position 3,706 of record JANNAJ010000107.1, on the reverse strand, counting down.
GGAACGAGGCGTCGCCGAGGCAGATGAAGAACTGGCTGCCGGCAGAATCCGGATTGGCCGAACGGGCCATCGAGAGCACGCCGAGCTGGTGGGAACGGGAGCTGAACTCGGCCTTGATCTTGTAGCCGGGATCGCCCGTGCCCCAGCTGCCTTCCTTCGAGGCGTCCTTGGTGAGCGGATCGCCGCCCTGGACCATGAAGCCCTTGACGATGCGGTGGAAGGCGGTGCCGTCGTAGAAGCCGTCCTTCGCGAGTTTCTTGAAGTTCTCGACCGTCTTCGGGGCGACGTCGGACCAGAACTCGACGACCATCTCGCCTTTGGCGGTCTTGATGATGGCGACTTCGTTGGGGGTAGCGGGTGTGCTCACTTCTTTCTTGGTTTCAGTTTTGGGTGCGGCTTTGTCCTCGGCGCGCGCGGCGGTCAGGCCGACGAAGCCGAGGCAGAGGAAAGCGGCGATGAACAGGCGTTTCATGGCGGGCGGAAGTAGCCACACGTCCCGGCCCGTGTCACGTCCGGAGTTGGGCTGGCGGCTCACCGGTCTGCAGACGCGGGCTGCGGGGTGAAGTCGGCCTGCCCCGTCGCGCGGCCGGCCGTCAGCTCCAACCGGTACGGCACGCCGGGCAGCAGCTTGTCGGGTTTCACGCCACCGGGTGCTTCCATGCCGGGGATCTCGTCGCCGTAGACGAAGCCGAGCGTCGGCTTCGAGACGGTCTTGGCGACCAGCTGCCAGACCGCGTGGGGCTTGGCGTTGTTGGCCTCCGCGACCGGCGTGACCTTGAGGCCGGTGAGCGCCCATTCCTTGTCGAGGCCGAAGACGAGCGGCAGGACATCGTCCGGGCCAGCGTCGGGCATGAAGGGGCGGACGGAGACATTGATCTGAATGCGCGGCTTGCTGCCCAAGTCCGTGAACCGGACGACGTAGAGCACGCCCAGCACGATCGCCAGCACCAGCAGGGTCCACGTTTGCTTGGTCATCATGTCCGTGTGCAGACGGGCATGATGGGGAATCATTCGAGGCAATCCCGCAAGAGCATGCTCTCGGTCGCCGCAGACCTGGACCCGGACCCGGAACAGACCATGAGAAACGACATCTTCACCGCGCGGAAAGGAACCCTGACCTCGGCGTTCACCCTCATCGAGCTGCTGGTGGTCATCGCCATCATCGCGATCCTCGCCGGCATGCTGTTGCCCTCGTTGGGCAAGGCGAAGGAAAGCGCCAAGCGCATCTCCTGCGTGAACCAGCTCCGCCAGATCGGTCTCGCCTCCACCATGTACGCCGGCGACAACCGCTCGGAGCTGCCCGAGCGCAACGTGGGCCCCCGTTGGTGCGAGCGGCTGCTGCCGTCCTACCACACCGTCAAGGTCCTCGTCTGCCCGAGCGACCTCGGTCCGGACGGCAAGAACAAGCCGGCCACGGCCGAGACCCGGACCAACCTCGTCGCGGATTCCGCCCCGCGCAGCTACATCATCAACGGGTGGAACGATCTCCTCAGCGAACGCATGGGCGCGGAGTTCAGCATGGCTTCCATCATCGGCAAGACCATCAAGGAGACCGACATCAAGGAGCCGTCCGACACCGTCCTCTTCGGGGAGAAGCTCTACACCAGCGGCCACTACTTCATGGACTTCCTCGAAGGGAAGCTCGGCAACGATGTCGAGGCGCTGAACCACAGCGTCCACAACAGCTCGGTGCGTTCCGCCACCGGCGGCAAAGGCGGCGGCTCGAATTACGCCTTCACCGACGGCAGCACCCGCTATCTGAAGCACGGCCGCTCCGTGGCCCCGATCAACCTCTGGGCGACCACCGATCGTTGGCGGACCAACGCGCTCAACGTCGTCAACTGAGCCGCGTGATCGAGGATCGGCCGGTTGGCACACCGTCTGCATCTCCCGATCCTGCCGGTGGATGTCAGCCTCCGGCGCTGTAAGTCGGTTCTGGGTTAGGCCGTCCGCTCCGTGAAAAATCGGGGCGGGCGGCTTTTTCATGCCGTGGCGAGCGGGTCGCCAACGCGGCCCGACCGACCGGGCGGGTTCACCGCGGCAGCTTCGACAACTGGTGCGGCTTGAAGATCCCCAGAGGTGTGATGATCCCGGTGATGAGTTCCGGCGGCGTCACGTCGAAGCCCGGGTTGCGCGCCGTGCTCGTGGGGTTCGCGATCCGCACATAGGACCGTTTCCCTGCCGCCGTGCCGCGGGAGCCCGGCTTCGCCGCGCGCGCCACGCCCCAGGCGCCCAGGACCTCCTCACCGCTGCGTTCCTCGATCGGGATATCCATGCCCGAGGCCATCTGCCAATCGATGGTCGAGAGCGGGATGGCCACGTAGAACGGGATCTTGTGCCGATGCGCCAGCACGGCCTTGGTGTAGGTGCCGATCTTGTTGGCCACCTCGCCGGTGCGGCCGAGCACGCGGTCGCTGCCGACGATCACCAGGTCGACCTCGCCGCGCTGCATGAGATGGCCGGCCGCGTTGTCGGCGATGACATCGTGGGCGATTCCTTGCTGCGCGAGTTCCCACGCGGTGAGCGAGGCGCCTTGGCAGCGCGGACGCGTCTCGTCGCAGAAGACGTGGAACTTCCGTCCCAGCGACTGCGCAGCGTAGAGCGGGGCCGTCGCGGTGCCGATGTCCACGAAGGCCAGCCAACCGGCGTTGCAATGGGTCAACACGCGCATGCCGTCGCGGATGAGCGGCGCGCCGTGGGTCCCGATCTCGCGGCAATGGGCGACGTCCTCGTCGGCGAAATGCTGCGCGGCGGAGAGCGCCGACGACTGCTGCTCGGCCACCGTCTTGCCGACGGCCATCGACGCACGGACGTCGATCATGGCGTTCACCGGATCCACCGCCGTAGGACGCGCCTCGGCCAAGGTGCGCTGGACGACATCGACGTGCGCGATGAACTTCGACAGGTCTTTCCCGCGGAACGCCCGGGCTCCTTGGGCCAATCCAAACGCCGCCGTCGCGCCGATGGCCCCGGCCCCGCGCACCACCATGTCGGTGATGGCCGCCGCGGTCGCCCGGAAATCCCGGATGGCCACGACCTTGAACTCGTGCGGCAACAGGCGTTGTTCGACGAGCAGCACCGCGTTCTTCGCGGTGTCGAAACCAACGGTGCGGAACGGGCGTTTGCGCCCTCGGACGATGACGTTCACGGGACCGAGGCTACCGCAACGCCGTCGCGTGCCCAAGCCCGGTATCGGCCCCCGGTCGACATCCCGGTCATGCTCTCCCGGTGGTCCGGGACCTGAAGTCAAGAAATCAGGCAGGCGGATCTTCCTGCCGAGGACGGCACGGTGCCGACAGGACCGACCGCGCGTGCGGAGAACGGGTGAGAGCCTTCAGCTCAGCTCTTCCAATCGAAGGCGCCCTTCTTGAGCGCGTAGAGATAGCCCACGAAGAGCACGCCGATGAAGCTGACCATCCCGCCGAGGATGAGCGCAGCGTTCTCGTGGAGCATCTCCTTGTAGATGACGGCCCACGGGAACAGGAAAACGGTCTCGAGGTCGAAGAGCACGAACATCAGCGCGACGAGGTGGAACTTCACGGACATCCGGGAGTTGCCCGGGCCCTCCGGGACCATGCCGCACTCGTAGGGCACGTCCTTCGTCTTGGTGCGGCGGCCGAGCTTGCCGGCGAGGACCGAGATGATGAGCGTGCTGACCGCGAAGCCGGTGGCCACGAGGAGCAGCAAGAGCACCGGCAGATATTGC
>JANNAJ010000098.1:0-1507 GCA_031384285.1 Verrucomicrobiota bacterium | reverse complement strand
CCTCGGCCACCGCGGCGGTGTCGGTGGGGACGGCCGGCGTGACCGCCGGAGCGGGGTTGGCGGCGTGGACCATCGCGGCGGAAGGCGCCGGCGCGGGAGGGGCCACCGGGACGGGCAGCGGCGTGTTCGCGGTGGAAGCAGCCTCATCGGCGTGGGCGACGACCGGGCCGACCGCAAGCTTCGGCACGAGCAGCGAATGCAGCCAAGCGCCGCAGGCCAAGCAGGCAGCGGCTGCGAGCGCGTGCGGCCCCCATTTGCGGACCCATCCGGGGAAACCGATCACCGGTGCTTCGCCGGCCTGCACTTCCGCGGCGATGCGGCCCCATACGGCGAGCGGCGCCGGACGTTCCGGTTCGCCGAGGGCGAAGGCATCCACATTGCCCTGGAGCTCGCGCACCAGGCCGCGCAGCGCCGGGTCGGCGACGAGGCGACGCTCGAAGCCGTCCCGCTCGTCGGGCGGCAAGAGCTCCAGCACATAGAGGCTGGCCGCCTCCTCGGCGGCGGGGTCGGCGATCTTGAGGGCGCTATCCATGACGTTCCTTGAGCTTTTGCCGCAGCGCGAGCATGCCGCGGCGGATGCGGGCCTTGACGGTGCCGAGCGGCGCCCCGGTGGCGCGGGCGATCTCCTCCTGGGTGCAGCCGCGCCAGAAGGCCAGCTCGATGGCTTCGCGCTGCTCGGACGGGAGCTTGGCGAGCGCTCCGTTCAGCCGGCCCGCGTCATCGCCGCCGTCGGGCCGGACGAGGCCGTCGACCTCGGCTCGTCCGGTCGCGGCGAGCTCCGACCGGTAGCCGTCGAAAGCCGTCGCCTGCCGGGCGCGCCGACGGAGGCGGTCGAGTGCCAGGCCGCGGGCGACCATCACCATCCACGTGAACGGGCCGGCCTTCGCCGCGTCGTAGTTCCGGGCCCGGCGCCAGATCTGCACCAAGGTGTCCTGCAGCGCCTCCTCGGCTTCGCGGTCATCGCCGAGCATCCGCGCCAACAGCCCGTGCAAGGTGCCGCCCCGTCGCCGGTAGAGCTCCGCGAGCGCCCCAGATTGGCCGGCGGCCAGCTCCGCCAGCAACCGCGCGTCGGTCGCCGTGTCCGACGCGTCGACCGGACGCGCCGCGACCCCGGGGAACGGGATGGGGTTGTCGGAGGGCTGCATCGAGGGACGGGCGGACGGCACAAGTTCGCTCGGTTATCCGCAAGCCGGCGGGGTTTGGATGCAATTTTCTCGACCGGAGGAGGATGATCCGATCCGTGGCGATGTGCGGATGTTCACGGACAAAGCCTGCTTTTCCTCCCAGACCCGGGGCGAGTGTCTGTGGCACGTTCTCCGTGTCCATCCGCCTGCGGGCTCCTGCCCGGCGAGGTTCCGAGGGCCGCGCACATCCCATGAAACCTTATTGGTCCGGCGTCTTCCCCGCCATCACCACCCAGCTCCACAAGGACGGCTCGCTCGACCTCGACGCGACCGCGGCGCACGCCGACGCGCTCATCCGGTCCGGTGTCGCCGGCCTCGTGTTC